>NZ_JBRRDR010000024.1:0-64227 GCF_056759755.1 Stenotrophomonas sp. STEN046 | reverse complement strand
CGGACTGACGGAGTACATCCGGTACTACAACGAAGACCGTATCCGACTGAAACTAAAGGGCCTGAGCCCGGTAAAGTACCGGGAACAGGTCGCGCTGGCCGCCTGATCCCCCAACTGTCCAACTTTAGGGGGTCACTTCAGGGACGGGTTTACGGCGTCCCCGCACACCCACAGTGCCCCGCCATCCCTCGGGATGCTGCTTTTGACGTTGCCGTTGCCGTTGCCGTTGCCGTTGCCGTGGCTTGCAAGCAGGTGCAGGGCTGCAAGCCCTGCCGAAGAACCCACCGCTTACAGCAACGGCTGCCGCGTCAGCCCCACCGGCCGTGCGTTGTCATCCATGTGCAGCGTCACCGCCTTTGCATTCATCAGCTGCTCGGCCAACGCATCGCTGGCACCCAGCGCATGGGCGATGTCCTCGCGGCTGGAATCCACGCGCGGCGCGCGCCGTTCCTTGCCGGCGAAGCGGTAGCGGTTGTACTCGGCCCATGCGATCAGCAGCAGCGCGCAGCCTGCCAGGATCACCGGCAACGCGATGATCACGAACGGGTCCAGGTGCTGCTTGTGCTCGTACAGCTGCAGCCACGCCAGGTGGCCGCCCAGCAGCCAGGACACCAGGGTGACCAGCGGCGCCCACAGGTAGAAGTAGAACCCCCAGAACGCCAGGGTCACAAAGCCCCAGGCGGTGCGCTGCAGGCGTGGCTGCTGGCGCGGCTTCTGGATCAGGCGCGAGTCGAAGCGGTTGGACGGCCTGCTGACGGTCGTCTGGCGGTTGGTGTTCATCGGATACCCCTGTCTGGGCTGACCCAGGTGGCACGCTTGCCACGCCGCTTCAACAGCGTCTTCGGCAGTGCCACCAACGTGGTGAACAGGCTGATCAACCAGTACGCCATCGGGTACCAGATGACCCAGAAATAGTTGCGGCCGATATGCGTTTCGTAACGCCGGTCGATGATCAGGCTGCTGGCAAACTGCAGCAGGCAGACCAGCGCCAGAATCACGCCATGCCATTGCGGCAGCAACGTGTCGATGTACAACTGCGGCGGCATCGCAATGAACTTGCCCAATGCCCACAACACCACGATGGCCAGCATCGTGTAGGCCCACAGCACGCTGAGGATGTACTCCAGCAGCACGCCCCACATGCGCCGCTTGCGCCAGCTGAACAACGAAGATCCGTGGCGAAGCAGCACTTCCACGCCGCCCTGGGCCCAGCGCAGGCGCTGCCGCCAGAGGCCCTTCAGGGTTTCCGGCATCAGGATGAAGCACAGCGCGTTGGGTTCGTAGCGGATGTCCCAATGGTCCAGCTGCAGCCGCCAGCTGATGTCGATGTCCTCGGTGACCATGTCGTCGGCCCAATAGCCGATGCGATGCAGGGCGGTGCGCCGGAATGCGGCAATCACGCCGGACACGGTGAAGATGCGGCCGTAGACGCGCTGGGCGCGCTTGATCATGCCGATGATCGACGAGAATTCGGCAACCTGCAGGCGGCCCAGCAGGGTGGAGCGGTTGCGGATTCGTGGGTTGCCGGTCACCGCGCCCACGCGTGGCCCGCTGGTCAGGTGCCAGACCATCCAGTGCATCGCGAACTCTTCCAGCATGGCATCACCGTCGATGCACACCAGGTATTCCGAGCGTGCGGCCAACGCTCCCATGCGCAGCGCGTTGGCCTTGCCCAGGTTGCGGTCCAGGTGCACGACGCGCAGCCGCGGGTGGATCGCTGCCAGTGCATCCAGGCGGGCACCGGTGTCGTCGCTGCTGCCATCGTTGATGGCGATCACTTCGAAGTCCGGATAGCGCTGCGCCAGCGCCGAGCCCAGGGTGTCGGCCAGGTTTTCCGATTCGTTGTGGCAGGGAATCAGCAGGCTGGCGAACGGGTACGCCGTCATCGGCGGCGGGTCGTTGCGCGGGCGCGATTTGCGCTCACGCCGGAAGAAGTAGTACAGGCCGCCGGACATCCAGAAGAACGCCATCACCATGGGATAGAAGAAGGCGAACTGGAACATGGCGTTGAGCCACGGGTTCATGTCCACGTCACTTCTCCGGATACGGGAAATTGCGCGCGGACATCGCCGCACGTGCATCCTGGGTCGACGGCTTGTCGGCGATGAAATCGTCTGGGTACCACGCGAAATGGCGCACGCCCTGCGCCTGCAGGCGGCGGATCTGCGCACGCAGGCGCTGCCCGCTGATCGGCGTCTGCGTACGCCAATCCACGGTCTGCAGTTCGAACATGGTGTGCTTCAGGTCTGGATCGTGCGCACGCACCGCCACCACCAGGCGATCCAGCCAGCGTTCGGGGCGACGGCTGCCTTCCATCCACGGCATCGCCATCAGCGCGGTGCGGTCGTAGGCCTTGTTGAACAGGTCCAGGCGCTGGGCGAACCATGCTGCGCTCTGCGGTTCCAGCACCGGCTGTGCATACAGGTTGCGCACGGTGCCAAGCTTGGGTCGCCAGCGTTGCGCGCTGTCGCGCAGTTCCAGGGTGAAATCGATCAGTGCCTGGGTACGGCCACCATCGCTGCCTTCCTGCGGCAGCTGGGCCAGTTCGGTATCGCGCAGGTAGCCGTCGTCGTGGAACAGCAGGCCTTCGAAATACGAATTGATCGCCAGGTCTTCGTAGATGTCCTTGATGATCTGCCGCGCCTGCGGTCGGGTGAAGTCCAGGCGGTACATGCCGTCGCGCTCGGGGCTCTGGATGCCCAGTGCCGCACGCTGCGCCGCGTTGGGCAGTTCGAAGCCGAGCACCGGCAGCCAGGCGTACACCTTCACCCCGGCACGGGTCTTCAGCTGCCAGGCCACGCGGTTGAACAGGTCCGCGCGCATCGGCATGTGCCGGTTCGGGAAGTACAGTGCATCGGCGGTGTTGTTGCCATCCGGGTCGGCGAACGCCTGCAGGTAGACGTGGGTCGGCCCGATGCGCTTCACGCGCTCGATCAGCGCATCCAGGTTGCGCGACTGCTGTGCCGGATCGGCGTCATAGACCGAATCCAGATCGATCTGCAGGGCGCGCGTGCCATCCAGGTTGACGTTGCGGCGCAGCTCGAAGGCCAGCGAGGTGACGTTCGGGTTGCTGGTCACCAGCAGCCGGGCCAGGCCGTGCAGGTCGGCGGTGACCGGCGTGCTGCGGCCCTCCAGGTCGAAGGACACCGGCATGCCCAGCTGCTCGGCGATGTCGTTGCTCAGCTGGTTGTAGGCGGCATAGGGCCAGACGATGGCCTTCGGGCGCACCCCCAGTTCCTTTTCGATACGCTGCACGCTGCGGCCGAGATCGTCGCGCAGGCGCTTCTCGTAGTCCTGCGCGCTCTCATAGCGCTGTGCCTTGGGATCGTAGATGCGGGTGATCACCGCCGGGGTCTGGTTGCCCTGCGGATTGGACTGCACGCCGTGGTGCAGGTTGTCGGTGTGGCTGGCCAGTTCGATCAGGCCGCTGGCCTGCATCTCGCGCAGCTGGTCCCAGGTCAGGAAATCATCGTGCCCGAAGGGGCGGTAGCCGTAGTCGATGGTGCGGCCAGGCGCCATGTCCACGTAATCGGTGATCACCGCCACCAGTGCCGGATAGTTGTAGGCGCGCAGCAGCGGGTAGACGCGGCTGTAGACGCTGCGCAGGCCGTCATCGAAGGTCAGCAGCACCGGCCGCGGCGGCAGCCGGGCCTCGCCTCGCGAGGCCTTGATCAGCTGCGACAGCGACACCGGGTGATAGCCATGGGCGGACAGCCAGTCCAGGTGGGCGGCGAAGTTCTGCGTGCTGACCGCATAGGCGTCGGCGTCGGATTTTTCCAGCACGTCGTCGCGCACGTCGTGGTAGCTCAGCACCAGCAGGCCGTTGTCGGCCGCGTCCAGCTCCTCGGCGGTCGCAGCGCGCTGTTGCGCCATTGCAGGCAGGCCTGCGGCCAGCAGGGCCAGCAACAGCATCATCGTCAGTTTGCGAAGCATCCGTTCCATCTCACTCTCCCCAGCGCAGCACGGCATCGAAGCCGATATGTCGTTCACGTTGGCCGTCGTAGACCGGTCGCGACCAGCTCACGCCGTACTCGAGGATCCGTCCCTGGTCGAACTGCCACTCGTGGCGATAGGCCACGGTGGGAATGATCGAACTGCCAAACCCCTCCTGCCAGTAGTTGCCGACGGACATCGTCAGGCGATGGCGGAAATGACGTTCGTAGTGGCGCCACAGCTGCTGGTCGATACGCAGGCCCACTTCCACCGAGCGATCACGGGACGGATTGAAGTAGGGCGCGTCATCGCGGCTGCCACGGCTGGTGTAGACGCTGCCCAGTCCATCGATCAACAGGCGCGGGCGGGTCAGCAGGCGCTGTTCGATGGTGCTGTTCAACGTATCGCGGCGGTTGCCGTCGTCGTAGCGGAACTGGCTGCCGCCGAAGCTCCAGTGGGTGCGTTCGTTGCGCGTGTAGTCCACGGCAACCGCAACGCTGTCGGCGGTGATGCCGGCCACGCGCGCCTGCATCGAGGCTTCCGGGTCATTGCGGGCAGCCGTTACGCCGGCATGCCAGCGATCATTGAACTGCCAGCCGAAGCCGCCGCGCAGGCCGGTGTCGCCGATGCTGTCGTTGGGGCGCATCACTGCCGCCTCGGCATCGAGGCGATCGAAGCGGTAGCGCACGCCGGCACCGATCCACAGCGGATCGATGTCCTGGTCCTGGAAGGTGACCGAACGACGGTCGGCGAAGGCGAACAGGCGCCAGCGGTCGTTGAGTACCGGCGAGGCCACTTCCAGGCCGTAGTGCAGGTCATCGTTGCCCAGCGGCGAGGTACCGCCACCACCGGAGCTGCGACCGCCCTCGACCTTGGCCAGCAGCTGCCAGCCGCGATGTGCGCGCCAGTCACGGTCCATGCGCTGTACCGAGGGCTGGCTGGGATAGCGCGCCAGCAGGTCGTCATGCAGTGGCCGCGCCAGGTCGTCGCGCTGCAGCTGCACGTAGGATTCGTACATGCCCAGGCGTGGCGCGATGTCCCGCGGGTCCAGGGTATAGGCCATCTGGTGGCGTTCAAGCGCCCGCCGTGGCCAGCCGCGCATCTGGTAGACGCTGCCCAGCGAGGTCTGCAGGCTGCCATTGCCCGGGCCGACGTCAACCAGGGCTTCCAGCTCGCGCTGGGCCGTGGGCAGGTCACCGCTGTAGGCCCGCACCATCGCCAGGTTCAAGTCGGCCTCGTAGCGGGCCCAGTTCTGGAAGGGGGTCTTGCCGCCGCCCCAGCGCCATGCCGGTTCGTCCTTCTGCCAGGCCTGCAGATAGCCCACCGCCTTCTCCGCCTGCTCGGTTTCCAGATAGGCATAGGCCAGCTCCGAGCGCGACTCGAAGCGCGAGGGGTCGCTCTTTGCGGCGGCCTCCAGCAAGGGAATGGCCTCCGCCGGGTTCTGCGTGGCCATCAACGAATCGCCGACCGCCGGCAGCACGTAGTCGGGCAGGGCATGGCCTTCGCGCTGCAGCGCCCGGGCCTCGTCGCGCACCTGCGCGTGGCGGGCCAGGCGGTTGAGCAGGATCAGCCGGTCCATGCGGATGCGCAGCGGCGCCTGTGCCTGCGGCGTGCCATCGCGCTCGACGTACTGTTCCATCTCGGCCAGCGAGGCCTCGGCCTCGTCCAACCGGGTGTCCTCGGTTTGCCCGTAGGCCAGGCTCCAGTTGACCAGCTTGGCCACATAGTTCGATTCCAGTCGCGCCTTCTGGTCCTGGTCGAACAGGCCGGGCCGCGCCTGGTACAGCCGCCACGCACGATGGGCGTTGCCGATGTCGCCCAGGGTCAGGACCTGCAGCTTGTACAGCAGCTCGTCATCGGGTTCGCGCAGCTGCGCGCGCTCGATCGCTGCCAGCGCATCGACCCAGCGCGCCTGGTCACGGTAGTGGCCGATTTCCACGAGCCGGTCGGCGCGCGTGATCGCAACAGGCGGCGAAGCCGCGTGGGCCCAGGACGCCAGAGTGGCGCAGGCCAGGCCGACGCAAAGCGCCAGCGGACGGTGGACAACCATGAGACCCCCTAAGCATCCATACTTGAACGATGTGCTGAAAAGTGTGACGCACATCACATGCCAACTATAGCTGACGCTTCCCCAGGGAGGCCAGTGCCCACCTGTACATGGTTGACGCAGGAATCTCCCGGTACCGGCCAGCCAGGCCGTACACGCCCTGCGCGGCAGGATCCCCGAGCCATCTCGAGGCTGCCCGGTCCGCGCGACGCTGCTCCCGGCAGGATTCGGTGCGCCACACTGAACCGGTTCTGGACGCGAACCGGGTCAGCTTTGGACACGCTACGTCACCCGCTGCGGAGGCGGTGTGTAGATCGCAAGGGGGCTGGCGGAGGGTCAGGCCGCCGGGCGGCTCACCACAGGTCTTCCAGTTTGCGCGGCTTGCAGGCCACCCACGAGGCGCACAGCATCAGCGTGGCGCACCCGAACAGGAAGCTGAACGGCAGGGTCCAGCCGTCGCTCACGGTGTGCAGCCAGCCGACCAGGAAGGGGCCCAGGCAGCTGAAGCTGTAGCCCACGCCCTGCATGAAGCCGGACAGTGCCGCCGAGCCGGTGGGGGTGCGCGTGCGCAGGTTGATCAGGGTCAGCGCCAGCGGGAAGGTGGACGGGCCCACGCCCAGCAGGGCAGCCCACAGCAGCGGCGCCTTCAGTGGTGCGAACAGCAGGCCGGCAAAGGCGATCACGAACGCGGAAAAGCCGATCAGTACCAGCGGGAAGGGATTCTGCAGGCGCACCGCCAGCGAGGGAATGACCAGGGACGGCAGCAGGCCCAGCGCGGAGAACACCGCCACCATCACCCCGCCAAATGCCGGGGTGGCACCGGCTTCGACCACGATGCGCGGCAGCCAGGTGAACATCGAATAGGTCATCAGCGAGGTCATGCCGAACATCAGCGTCATGCTCCAGCCCAGCGACGTGCGCCAGACCTTGCCGTGCGGCTGCGCGGTGGGATCGTTGGCGTCCAGCACCGGCTTCGGCGCGCGGCGGGCCACCATCAGCCATGGCAGCGCGGCGGCCAGCGCCAGCAGCGCCCACATGCCCAGCGAGATGCGCCAGCCGGCGGCATTGGCCACCGGTACCGCCAGCAGCGCCGGCAGCATCGTGCCCAGCTGCAGCACGCTGATGTAGAGCGTGCTCATGGTGCCGACCTTGTTGGCGAAGTAACGCTTCACCAGCGGCGGTACCACCACGTTGCCGATGCCCATGCCGGCCAGGGCGATCACCGAACCCAGCAGCAGGGTGCCGACATTGCCGGCGCTGGAGCGCAGCAGCAGGCCGGTTGCGGCCATCAGCATGGCCAGCAGGGTGGTGCGCTCCAGGCCCAGGCGCCGGGCCAGTGCCGGGGTCGCCACGCCGAACAGGGCGAACGACGCCGTCGGCAGCATCCCCAGCACACCGGTCATGGTGGTGCCAAAGCCGAACTGCTGGCCGAGCACGTCCAGCAGCGGGGTGATGGAGGTGACGGCGGTACGCAGGTTGACCGCCGCCAGCAGGATCGCGGCGAACGCCAGCACGCGGCCGTGCAGCAGCGGGTGCGAAGCAGAAGTGGGGGACGTCATGGGGAGTCCTTGCAGGTGGCGCACGCCCTGGCTTGGGTGTGCAGCGCCGGCACCGGGCATCGCCGGTGTGGCAGGTGGGGGGAGGGTGGCCATTGTACGTGGCTGGTCGGCATGTGCATTGCCGGGGTCTGCGAGCGTGGCCGACCGGCTGCACGCATCGCGGTTCAGCTGCGTGGATCACAGACACAAAAAAACCCGGAGGACAGTGATGTCTTCCAGGCTTCTTGCTGACCACCGGAGTGGTCGGGGAGACAGGATTCGAACCTGCGACCTCTACGTCCCGAACGTAGCGCTCTACCAGACTGAGCTACACCCCGAAGGGTAGCCGCCTATTCTAGCCATTTCCCCCGATGGCGGCAAGGGGGAAGGCCGTACTGCTTCGCTGCCGAGGCAACGGTTCCTGCGGGGAACAAAAAAGCCTGGAAGACTTCACCAGGCTTCAATGCGACCACCGAAGTGGTCGGGGAGACAGGATTCGAACCTGCGACCTCTACGTCCCGAACGTAGCGCTCTACCAGACTGAGCTACACCCCGAAGGAGCCGCCAAGAATACGGTGTGAAGGCCGTATCGGCAACCCTTTTTTACAGTTTCAACGCACTTCCTTGTCGGCGCGGGCGCTTTCGCGCGCTTCGAACCACATCCCGTTGAGGATGGCCACGACCGAGGCCAGGCCAGCGCCGAGAATCCAAGCGAAATACCACATGGTCAATCTCCTGTGTTCAAGGGGTGTGCCGACCGGAGGCCGGCACACGGGCAATCAGTACGCGTTGGGGTTGTCGCCCATTTCTTCCACCGTGGTCTTGCCCTTCAGCACGCGGTACACCCAGGTGGTATAGGCGATGATGATCGGCAGGAAGATGCCCGTGGCCAGCAGCATGACCCACAGCGTGAGGTGGCTGGACGAGCTGTCCCACACGGTCAGGCTGGAAGTGGGCTGGCTGGAGGACGGCAGCAGGAAGGGGAAGATCGCAAAGCCGACGGTGAGGATGATGCCGGCGATGGATGCGCCCGAGGCGATGAAGGCCAGTCCGCCACGACGGGCACGCAGCAGCACTGCACTGGCCAGCGCGCCGATCAGGCCGAGCACCGGGAACACGATGGTGGCCGGCATGCTGCTGTAGTTGCGCAGCCAGCCGCCGGCGGCCGTGCCCAGTGCAGCGGTCTTCAGCAGCGGATTGGTCGGGCCATCGGTGACCACCTGCGAGGTGATCTGGTAGCCCGGCAGGCCGAAGGCCACCCAGGCGCCGGCAGCGGCGAACAACACGAAGCTGATGATGGCCGCGACACTGCCGTAGCGTGCCGCACGTTCTGCCACCGGGCCGTCGGTCTTGATCACCAGCATGGCCGCACCATGCGATACCAGCATCGCCACGCTGATCAGGCCGGCAATCAGCGCGAACGGCGTGAGCAGGCCGAAGAACGAACCGGTGTAGGTCACGCGCAGGGTGTCATCGAAGTGGAACGGCACGCCCAGCAGCACGTTGCCCACCGCGACGCCGGCGATCAGGCCCGGCAGCAGTCCACCGACGAACAGCACGCGGTCCCAGTTGTCGCGCCAGCGCTTGGACGGCAGCTTGCTGCGGTACTTGAAGCCGACCGGGCGCAGGATCAGCCCGAACAGCATCGCAAACACCGCCAGGTAGAAACCGGAGAAGCTCACCGCATACAGCGGCGGCCAGGCGGCGAAGATCGCGCCGCCACCGAGCACCAGCCAAACCTGGTTGCCTTCCCACACCGGGCCGACGGTATTGATCACCAGCCGGCGTTCTTCATCGGTTTTTGCAACGAACGGCAGCAGGGTGCCGACGCCAAGGTCGAAACCATCCATCACCGCCCAGCCGATCAGCAGGATGCCGAGCAGCAGCCACCAGATCACGCGGAGCGTGGTGTAATCAAGTGCAATGAATTCCATCTGGATTCTCCTGCCTCAGGCTTGGCCGGGGGCGACTGCATTGGGGGAAGCGGGTCGGATATCGGCCTGCAGCGTCGGCAGGATGTCGTCCGGACCCTTGCGGATCGCCTTCAGCATCAGCTTGATCTCGATGACCAGCAGCACCGTGTACAGCCCGGTGAACACCGCCAGCGTGGTCAGGATTTCATGCAGTGCCAGGCCCGATGCGGCGTAGAAGGTCGGCAGCACGCCATCCACCGCCCACGGCTGGCGGCCGTACTCGGCCACGAACCAGCCGCATTCGATCGCGATCCACGGTGCCGGCAGCGACCACACCGCCAGCTTCAGGAACCAGCGCTTGTCCTGGAAATTGTTGCGGCACGAGTAATAGAAGGCCAGGGCGAAGAAGGCGATCAGGTAGAAGCCCAGCCCGGCCATGATGCGGAAGGTCCAGAACAACGGCGCCACACGCGGTACGGTGTCCATCGCCGCCTTGGAGATTTCCTCCGGGGTGGCATTGAGGATGTCCTCGCGGTAGCGCTTCAGCAGCAGGCCATGGCCCAGGTCCTGCCAATGGCGATCGAACATCTCGCGTGCTTCAAGATCGTTGCGGTCCTTCTTCACCCGTTCCAGCGCGCCGTAGGCGATCTGGCCACCGCGGATGCGATGCTCGGCACGCTCCACCAGTTCCAGGATGCCCGGAATCGGCTGGTCCAGCGAACGGGTGGCGATCAGGCCCATCAGGTACGGAATCTTGATCGCATAGTCGTTGGTGTGGGTTTCCTGGTTGGGAATGCCGAAGGCGGTGAAGTCGGCCGGTGCGCGCTCGGTCTCCCACATCGCTTCAATCGCGGCCAGCTTCATCTTCTGGTGTTCGCTGGCGGCATAACCGCTCTCGTCACCCAGCACCACCACCGACAGCGAGGACAGCAGGCCGAAGGCGGCGGCGACCGCGAACGAACGACGCGCCATGTCGCGGTGCTTGTTGCGCAGCAGGTACAGCGCACTGATGGACATCACGAAGATCGCACCGGTCACGTAGCCGGCACTGACGGTATGCACGAACTTGGCCTGGGCCACGGGGTTCAGCAGCACCGCCGCGAAGTCGACCACCTCCATGCGCATCGTTTCCGGGTTGAACACCGCACCGGTCGGGTTCTGCATCCAGCCGTTGGCGATCAGGATCCACACCGCCGACAGGTTGGTGCCCAGCGCCATCAACCAGGTGACGGTGAGGTGCTTGACCGGGGTCAGGCGCTTCCAGCCGAAGAAGAACAGGCCGATGAAGGTCGCTTCCAGGAAGAACGCCATCAGGCCTTCGATCGCCAGCGGCGCACCGAAGATGTCACCCACGTAGTGGCTGTAGTACGACCAGTTCATGCCGAACTGGAATTCCATCACCAGGCCGGTGGCCACGCCGATGGCGAAGTTGATGCCGAACAGGGTGCCCCAGAACAGGGTCATCTGCCGCCAGACCTGCTTGCGGGTCATCACATACACGCTCTCCATGATGGCCACCATGAAGGACAGGCCAAGGGTGAGCGGTACGAATAGGAAGTGGTACATCGCGGTCAGAGCGAATTGCAGCCGCGACAGTTCTACGACTGTCTGATCAATCATGGCCTGGCTACCTCGTTGGATAGTGCCGTTGCAGGTGGCGGGAAGGGTGGTCTACGGGGTGAATGATGTGACCGACTACTTCAAACAGCCTTGATCCAGATCAATGTATGAATGGGTATTCAGGAGGATCGTATGCCAACCCACCGAAGACTGCGACCGCCGGCCGCAGGGGGAGGCTGTTGCCTGCGCCTACAATGCCGTCCATCCCCCGTTGCCTGTGAAGAGCCTTGAGCGCTGCCGAACCGACCGCTGACGCCCGTGAACAGGACGATGAATCGACCCATCTGCGGCGCGTCCGCACCGCCTGGCTGGCCGATCTGGCCCGTGCCGCACGGGGGCGGCAGCGATTGGCGTCGGTGTGCATCAGCGTATCCGGCGGGCTGCTGATCGGTCAGGCCGCCGCCATCGCCTGGCTGGTGCAGCAGGTGCTGGTCGAGCGCATTCCGCTGGTGCAGGGCCTGCCGGTGCTGGCTGCATTGGCGGTGATCCTGATCGTGCGTGCGCTGCTGGGCAGCGTCACCCAGGCCGCTGCCGGTGACGTTGCCGATGCGGCGCGCCTTGCGCTGCGCGAACGCGTGTTCGCCCGCCTGCTGGCACACGGGCCGCTGTGGCTGCGGCAGCGCCGCAGCGGCGAGCTGGGCGAGTTGATGCTGCACCACGGCGATGCCATCGAAAACTATTACAGCGGTTTCCTGCCGGTGCGCACCGAAGTGGTGGTGGTACCGCTGCTGATCCTGGCGGCGGTGGCCTGGGTCGATTGGGTGGTGGCGCTGATCCTGCTGTTCACCGCACCGCTGGTGCCGTTCTTCATGATGCTGGTGGGCTGGGGCGCTGAAGCGGCTGGCCGTGCGCAGCTGGGCGAACTGGCGCGCATGAGCGGGCACTTCGCCGATCGCATCAAGGGGCTGGGCCTGCTGCGCCTGTATGGCCAGGGCGAGGCCGAACTTGCCGGCATCGAGGCGGCGGCGGAAGGCGTGCGCGTGCGCACCATGAAGGTGCTGCGCATCGCCTTCCTGTCATCCACGGTGCTGGAATTCTTTGCCTCGGTCAGCGTGGCCATGGTCGCGCTGTACCTGGGCTTGAGCTATCTGGGCCTGATGTCACTGCATGCAAGCGTGCCGACCTTGGGCGCGGGCCTGTTCTGCCTGCTGCTTGCGCCGGAATTCTACGCACCGCTGCGGCGCCTGGCCGCGCATTACCACGACCGCGCCAATGCGCTGGCTGCTGCAGCCGAAGTGCAGCGCCTGCTGCAGGTATTGCCGGAAGAAGACACCACGCCGGCCGAGGACGGCCCGGCATTGGCACCCGAGCCGGCCGAGGCGGCGCTGCCGCCGTTGCAGGCGCGTGGATTGGCACTGCGTCCGTTGGGCGCACCGCACGACGTGCTGCAGAACCTGGACCTGCAGCTGGAGCCGGGGCAACGCCTGGCCCTGGTCGGTGCCAGCGGCAGTGGCAAGAGCACCCTGCTGGAAGCACTGGCCGGGTGGCTGCCGCCGCGTGCAGGCCGGGTGCAGCTGCGGCCGGGGCTGCAGGTCGCCTACGCCAGCCAGCGCCCCTATCTTTTCCACGGCACCATCGCAGAAAACCTGCGCCTGGCCGACCCCGGCGCGAGCGATGCGCGCCTGCGCGCCGTTGCCGAAGCGGCGCAGGTGCTGCAGTTCGCGCAACGGCTGCCGCAGGGGCTGGATACGCTGATCGGCGAGCGTGGCTTCGGCCTCTCCGGTGGAGAGGCCCGACGCATTGGCCTGGCACGCCTGCTGTTGCGCGATCCGCAGGTGTTGCTGCTGGACGAGCCCACTGCATTCCTTGATGCCGGAACCGAAGCGGCGCTGCTGCGCAGCCTGGCCGCCTACGCACGCGGACGCAGCGTGGTGGTCGCTACCCACAGCCCGGCGGTGATCGCCTGGGCCGATCGCTGCCTGTTGCTGCCCGAGGGGCGTTTGGTTGAGCCGGCACAGGCGGTGCGCCCGTGAGCCGTTCGCCTGATGCGCTGCGCACTGTATTTCTGCGCCATCGGCCGCGCCTGCTGCTGGCGGTGCTGCTGCTGTGGACGACGATGCTGGCTGGCACGGCGCTGCTCGGCTTGTCCGGTGGCTTCCTGACAGCTGCGGCGCTGGCCGGTGCCGCCGGGCTCGGCCAGGGTTTCAATTTCTTCACCCCCTCGGCAGGTATCCGCGGGCTGACGATGGCGCGCATCGCCTCGCGCTACTTTGAAAAGCTGGTGGGGCATGACGCCACGCTGCGCATTGCCCGCGACCTGCGGGTGTGGTTCTTCCGGCGCGCGCTGCCGCTGGCTCCGGCACGACTCGGTGCGACCCGCACCGGTGAACTGCTGGCGCGCCTGCTGGGCGACATCGGCGAAGTCGATGGCCTGCTGGTACGCGCCATCGGTCCATTGCTGGCACTGGCTGCACTGTCGCTGGTCGGTATTGCTTCGGCAGCACTGATCCTGCCCTCGGCAGCGGTACTGTTGGCGGTGCTGTCGCTGCTGATCGGCGTGGGCGTGCCCTGGCTGGGGGTGCGCGGCCACGATGGCGAGGAGGCCGATCGTGCGGCACATCGTTCGGCATTGCGTACGGCGGCATTCGAGGGCCTGGAGGGTGCGGCCGATCTTGCCGCCCTGCACGCGGGCAACGCCTGGCAGTTGAAAGTGCGGGTGGCGGCCAAGCAGGTGGCGTCACGTGATCGTCGCCGGCGCCTGCGGCTCATCGCTGCATCGACGCTGCATGGCGTGCTGGCCGGGCTCGGCCTGGTGGCGATGCTGGCGCTGGCGCTGCAGGCGGCCGAACAGCAGCAGATCGCGCCGGAAATGGCTGCTGGCCTGGTATTCCTGACCGTGGCGATGATCGAGTTGTGGGCCGGCATGGGCCTGGCATGGCAGTCGCTGCAGACCGGGCGCATCGCCGCTGCGCGCCTGCAGGCGATCGTCGAGCAGGCGCCTGCGGTGGAAGAGCCCGCGTCGCCGCAGCCGCTGCCGCAGGCGGCGACCGTGCACTGGGACAACGTGCATTTCCAGTGGCCCGGTGCAGCGCGCCCGGTGCTGCGTGGCCTGCAGTTGACCCTGGCGCCGGGCGAACGCATCGCCATCGGCGGCGACAGCGGCAGCGGCAAGACCACCCTGTCGAGCCTGCTGCTGCGCCTGTGGGACCCGCAACAGGGCCGGTTGACCTATGGCGGCCGGGACCTGCGTGATCTGGCCCAGGCCGACTGGCACCGCCAGCTGGCCTGGTTGCCGCAGAATGCGCCGGTGTTTGCCGGCACCGTGGCCGAGAACCTGCGGCTGGGGGATCCCGTCGCCAGCGACGAGGCATTGTGGGCAGTGCTGCAACGGGTGCGCCTGGGTGAGTGGGCCGAGCACAACGGTGGCCTGCAGGCCTGGGTCGGCGAGAACGGCGCGACCATGTCGGCCGGGCAGGCGCGCCGTCTGGCGCTGGCCCGCGCGCTGCTGCGCCCGGCGCCGATCCTGGTGGTGGATGAACCCACAGAAGGACTGGACGTGGATACCGCCCGCGCACTGCTGCTGGACCTGCCGACACTGCTGGAGGGGCGCAGCCTGTTGATGATCACCCACGACGACCTGCCCCCAGGCGTGGTGGATGTGCAGTACCGGTTGCGTGATGGGGTGCTGGTCCGCGAACCGCCTCGGTAGATGCCGACCTCGGTCGGCACATCCACGCATGGCGTGGATCTACTGGACGCAGGTAGCGCCGGGCGATGCCCGGCGGATCGACGCAAGGGTACGCATCGGTAGCGCCGGGCCATGCCCGGCGGGTTCTCATCGCGAAAATTCGCGCAGCATCACCGCGATCGATGCCACGTTGGCCAGCACGCAGAGCCAGAACACCCACTGGAACTGCATCTTGCGATGCTTGTGACGGAACACTGCCTGGCCCAGCAGCGCTCCCGGCCAACCGCCGGCAAAGGCCAGCAGCTGCAGCGTGCGCTCCGGTGTGCGCTGCTGCCTGTGCTGTGCTGCACGCTTGTCACGACCGTACAGCGCAAACGACACCAGGCTGGCCAGCGCGCACCACGCGCCCAGCCACCACGGAAAAACACCGCTTGCGGTCAGCCCGACCAGTGCACCCGCTGCGGCCAGTGCGAGGTTACGCCGCCAGGCCATTACAGCGCGTCGAGGAAGCCGCGCACGGCCGGACCGAAGCGCTCGAAATCGACCAAGAACGCATCGTGGCCCTGCGGCGATTCCAGGCCGATGAAGCGTGCATCGGCGCCGCCGGCACGCAGGCCATCGGCCACCTGCTGCTGCTGCTGCACCGGGAACAGGATATCGGTGTTCGCACCGATCGCCAGCGCCTTGCCAACCCGTATCCGCGCCAGTCCGGCAAGTACGTCGCCGTCGGCATACTCGGCCAGGTCGAACCAGTCCATCGAGCGGCTGAGGTAGAGGTAGCAGTTCGGATCGAAGAAGCGCACGAACCGCCGTGCATGGCCTTCCAGGTAGCTTTCCACCTGGAATTCCAGGCCGAACGGATCATCATCGGCCTGGTCTGAATCCAGCCGCACGCGGCCGAAGCGGCCATCCCATTCCAGCGCAGAGCGGTAGGTGATCACGCCCAGCTTGCGCGCCATGCGCATGCCCGATTCCGGGTAGGCATCGTCATCGTAACGACCACTGTTCCAGCGCGGATCCAGACGGATCGCTTCGCGCTGCAATGAACGGATGGCGATCGAGAATGGCAGCGCCTGCGCGCTGCCGGAAATGTTGATGTGGCTGCGGGCGATGCCCGGATGCAGCATCAGCACTGCCAGCGCCGTCATCCCGCCCATCGAGTTGCCGACCACGCAGGCGAGTTGTTCGATGCCCAGTGCGCGCACCACCTCGATCGCTGCCCGTGCACCGTCCTCGATCGACAGTTCCGGAAAATCCAGGCGATAGAGCTCACCGCTGCCGGGGTTGATCGATGCCGGGCCGGTGGAGCCCTTGCAGCTGCCCAGCGAGTTGACGCAGACCACGAACCAGCGATCGGTATCGATGGGTTTGCCGGGCCCGACCATCGCTTCCCACCAGCCGGGGGCTGGATTGTCGGCGTTGGCCGCGGCATGGGCGTCGGGCGACAGGCCGGTGACGATCAGGATCGCGTTTCCCGCTTCGGCATCCAGCGTGCCCCAGGTCTCGTAGGCCATGCGGGCACCGTGCAGGGCACCACCGCGCTTGCACGGGAAGGGCGAGGGCAGGGCATGGAAGCGGGTGCCGGGCGGAATGAATTCGGTCATGCAGGCATTCTAGCGGGGCGGCATGTGCAGCTGGCGACACGCTGGTTTCCATCGGCAGGTCTGTATGCAGGGCCGCCGGGCATGGCCGGGCGCTACCGACGGCACGATGCAGGGGGAGCGCCGGGCCATGCCCGGCGAGTGCAGCGGCCGTGCCTTACGGGAACCGCAGTTCGATCACGCCGTCGTGCGGCAGTTGTACCTTCACCGGCAGGCTCTGCAGATCATCATCGCTGCGGTTTGCGCTGCCACTGCGCGAAATGCGTGCCAGCACTTCCACTTCGCGATGCGCCGACAGCGGTGCGGTCGGCATCGGACTGTCGCCGTCGCCCAGTGCAACCGTTGCCGGGAAACCGGCAAGCGGCAGCCTGCGCGCGGCGACCGGCATCGGCGGACCGCCCACTGCGCGCGCCAGCACGAACACCTGGGTGCTGCCAGGCCAGTCGGTTGTCTTCAACGAGGCCGGCAGTTGCACCCTGACCTGCAACAGGGCGGCTGCCGCCGGTGGCGCTGCGTCCGGTGCCTGCCCGGCTGCCTCGCGGGCGATGGCAATCTGCGCCTTGAGGGCCTGTGCCGCGCCGGGCTCCAGCCGCGGCAGCAGCGTGCTCCAGAGATCGGCGGCCTCGGCGTTGCGGCCGCGCTGGCGCAATGCGATGCCCAGCAGCCAGCTGGCGCGTTCGGCATCGGGTGACAGGGTGCGTGCGCGCTGCAACCAGCCCAGCGCGGTGTCATCGAACTGCTTGCCCGGGTCGGCCTGGGCGCGTGCCTGCGCGGCCTCGACCAGCACGCCGGGTTCGTCCGGGGCCAGTGCGGCTGCGCGATTGAATGCTTCGGCTGCGGCGGTGGCATTGCCCAGCTCGGCCTGCGAACGGCCCAGCAGGGCCCAGCCATCGGCGCGCTGCGGGTCACGCTGCAGGGCCTGCTGCAGCGCCTGCACACCGTCGCGCAGGGTCGCCACCGATGGCGCCGGCTGTACCTGTGCGGCGCGCGGATTGCCAACCAGCGCGTACAGGCAGCCGCCGGCCACGCCCAGTGCCGCCACGCCCAGCGCGAAGCCGATGCGGCCATCGCGGCGCAGCGGCCACAGCACCACCGCGGCAAGCAACGCAGCGATCAATGCCGCCAGCACCGTCAACCCGTGCATCACCAGTCGTCTCCCTCGGTTGGATTGCCGGCGGCGGCTGTGCCCAACTGCCGGCTGCGCCGACGAACGATGCCCAGCACCACCAGCGCTCCGCCGCCCAGCACCAGCAGCGGGCCGCCCCACAGCAGCCAGGTGCCCGGCTGCAGCGGCGGCTGATAGAGCACGAACCCGCCATAACGTGCGACCAGGAACTGCTTGATCGCGGCGTCATCGTGGCCCTGCTGCATCAGCTGCAGCACCTCGCGGCGCAGGTCCTGCGCGATCTGCGCGTTGGAATCGGCCAGCGACTGGTTCTGGCACTGCACGCAGCGAAGCTGCGCGGCCAGGTCGTGGAAGCGCGCTTCCTCGGCGGCATCGCGGAATGCCAGCGGCCGTGGATCATGCACCGGTTGCTGGGCCAGGCCCGGCAATGGCGCCGCCAGGGTGATCGCCAGCAGCAGGGGCAGCAGCCAGCGCATGCGCTTACGGCGAGGCGTGCAGGGTGTTGCCGGCATCGCCCTGGGCCTTTTCAAGCTTTTCCAGTGCCGGAATCAGTTTCTGGTCGACCACCTGCTGGGTCATCGCACCGCTGTACTTCCAGCGCACGATGCCGCTGCCATCCACCAGGAACGTCTCCGGTGCCGCCGTCACGCCCCAGTCGATGGCGGTGCGGCCTTCAATGTCGCTCACCACGACCATGAACGGATTGCCCAGCTGTTCCAGCCAGTGCAGTGCGTCGGTCGGTTCATCCTTCCAGTTGTAGCCGATCACGCGCACGCGCTTGCTCTCGGCGAAACGGGTCAGCACCGGGTGTTCTTCGCGGCAGGCCGCGCACCAGCTGCCCCAGACATTGAGCAGATAGGGCGCACCGCGCAGTTCCTCGCTGCGAACGATCATCTGCGGATCGTGCAGCACCGGCAGCGCGAATGCCGGCGCCGGCTTGTCGATCAAGGCCGAAGGCAGCACGTCGCGCTGCGGGTCGCCCGATTTCATCACCCCGTAGATCATCAGGCCGAGCAGGCCGAAGAAGAACAGGACGCCGATCACGATGGCTACCGGCGGCAGCGGGCGGGAAGGGCGTGGGGCGGGTGACTCGGACATGGGCAACTCCTACGGACGACGAAAGCGGCGATCTGCGGCGGTGATGAATCCGCCCAGCGCCATCAGCAGCGCGCCCAGCCAGATCCAGCGCACGAAGGGCTTGATATGCACCCGTACCGCCCACGCATTGTTGCCCAGCGGCTCGCCCAATGCCACGTAGACATCGCCGCCGATGCGTGCATCGATGCCGGCCTCGGTCATTACCTGGCCGCCGCTGGCGTACTGGCGTTTCTCCGGATGCAGCAGGGCCAGTTCACGACCGTCGCGCAGTACGCGCAGATGGCCGCGATCGGCGATGAAGTTGGGGCCTTCGCGATGGTCCACGCCTTCAAAGCGCACTTCATGCCGGCCCACCACGACCTGCTGGCCCGGCGACAGTGCCACTTCACGCTGCACGTTCAGGGCTTCCACCAGCAGTGCGCCGGCCAGGAATACCGCAACACCTGCATGGGCGATGATCATGCCCAGCATCTCGGCCGTGAAGCGGCCATTGCCGCGCAGGCGCTGCCAGACGAAACGCGCCGTGCCGAGGAACACCCAGGCCGCCGCGGCCACGCCGATGCCGGCCTTCCAGCCGTTCTGCGGTGCCTGCCACCAGGCCCACGCACCGAACAGCAGGGCGAGCCCCAGCCACGGCAGCAGCAGCGCCAGCGCACGCGAGGGCTGGTCGCGCTGCCACTTCACCAGCGGCCCAAACGGCAGCAGCAGCACCATCGGCGCCATCAGCAGCAGGAACAGGCTGCCGAAGTAGGGCGGGCCGACCGAGATCTTGCCCAGCGACAGCGCATCGGCCAGCAGCGGGTACAGCGTGCCCAGCAGCACCATTGCACAGGCGCTGGCCAGCAGCAGGTTGTTGGCCAGCAGCAGGGTCTCGCGCGAGGTGGCCACGAAACCACGGCGCGGATCGCCGGCGTCCACCGCCAGCCGCGGCGCGCGCAGCGCATACAGCAGGAGGCTTCCGCCCACCAGCACCGTCAGGAACACCAGGATGAACAGCCCGCGCGACGGATCGGCGGCGAACGAATGCACGCTGGTCAGCACCCCGGAGCGCACCAGGAAGGTGCCCAGCAGCGACAGCGCGAATGCGGCGATCGCCAGCAGCAGGGTCCAGCTGCCGAAGGTGCCGCGCTTTTCAGTGACCGCCTGCGAGTGGATCAGCGCCGCGCCCACCAGCCAGGGCATGAAACTGGCGTTCTCCACCGGATCCCAGAACCACCAGCCGCCCCAGCCCAGTTCGTAGTAGGCCCACCAGCTGCCCAGTGCGATGCCCAGGGTCAGGAAGCCCCATGCCACGTTCGTCCAGGGGCGCGTCCAGCGCTGCCAACGCGCATCCACGCGCCCTTCAAGCAGGGCAGCCACGGCGAACGCAAACGGCACCGCGAAACCGACGTAGCCGAAATAGAGCATCGGCGGGTGGATGATCAGCCCTGGGTCCTGCAGCAGCGGATTGAGGTCGCGGCCTTCCAGCGGCACGCTGTCCAGGCGCAGGAACGGATTGGACGTAAAGATCAGGAACGCAAGGAAGCCGACGCTGACAATGCCCATCACCGCCAGCACCCGCGCCTGTACCGGCGCGGGCAGATGCCGCGAGAACAGGGCGACCGCGCCGGTCCACAGCGCCAGCACCAGCGCCCACATCAGCAGCGAACCCTCGTGCGCGCCCCACACGGCCGGGTAGCGGTAGATCAGCGGCAGCAGCGAGTTGGAGTTCTCGGCCACGTAGCGCACCGAGAAATCCTGTTGCACGAAGTTTGCCGTCAGGACCGCGAAGGCACCTGCCAGCAATGCCAGCTGTGCGAAGGCGGCCGGGCGTGCCACCGCCATCCAGGCCGTATTGCCGCGTTGCGCCCCGGCCAGTGGCAGGGCAGCCTGCAACAGCGAGGCCAGCAACGCACACACCAGCAGGATCTGTCCAAGTTCAGGCAGCACTCAACGCACCTCGGGCGCCGTGACCGGCACGTCATGCTTGCGATGGGCATCGCCCATCTTGTCGGCCACTTCCTTGGGCACGTAGTTTTCATCGTGCTTGGCCAGTACTTCGTCGGCAACGAAGACGCCATCGAGCAGGCGTCCGCTGGCGACCACGGCAGTGCCCTCGCGGAACATGTCCGGCAGGATGCGCGAGGTGGTTACCGGCAAGGTGGCGTCACCGTCGGTGACCACGAAGTGTGCATCCAGCGAACCCTCGGGGCGGTTGAAGGAGCCCTTCACCACCATGCCACCCAGGCGGAAGCGTGATTGTGCGTCGACGTCGCCGCGCAGGATTTCCGAAGGCGTGTACAGATAGGCAATATTGCGCTGCAGGGCGAAGGCCACCAGCGTGGTCGCCAGCCCGGAGGCCAGCAACAGCAGCAGCACCCAGATCATGCGGCGTCGCTGGACCGGCGTCATCGGCTGAGCTCGCCGGCCAGCGCTGCCGGCGCCGACGCGTTGCTGCGGGCCTGCAGGCGCTGTTGCCGGCGCAGTGCCTGGCGCCGCGCATGCCGCAGCCGCAGCCATGAGCCCAGTGCATCACAGGCCAGCACCAGCAGGAACACCGCGAAGGCGGCGATGATGAAGGGAAGATGGGTCATCGCAGTGGCTCCCGTTCGTGTTGCACATCCGGTGCGCCAAACCGTTCGCCCACCCAGGCCTTGCCGGACTCGCGCAGGAGATTGTCCGCACGCGCCTTGGCCAGCAGCGAACCGACGAACCACAGCTTGGTGGCGACCACCATCCACCACAGCGGTGCGATCAGTTCCGGCCGCACCGCGTTGTCACCGAATACGTTGATCGACTGGCGCTGGTGCAACGCGCCCCACCAGTCCACCGAATAGCGGATCACCGGCAGCAGGCCCACGCCGATGATGGCCAGCAGGCCGGCCGCGCGCGCGGCGCTCCGGCGGTCCTCGATGGCGTGGTAGAGCCCGATCACGCCCAGGTACAGGAACAGCAGGATCAGTTCGCTGGTCATGCGCGGGTCCCAGTCCCACCAGGTGCCCCAGGTGCCCTTGCCCCAGATGCTGCCGGTCAGCAGCGTGATCAGGGTAAAGCCGGCCCCCATCGGCGCGCAGGCCATCGCCAGGATCTCGCAGATCTTGATCCGCCAGACCAGCGCGATGGCCGAGTACAGCGCCATCAGCGCGAACACGAACAGGCTCATCCAGGCACTGGGCACGTGGATGTAGATGATGCGGAAGGCATCGTGCTGGTTCTGTTCCGGCGGCGCCACGAACAGGCCCTGCCAGAGGCCGATCAGCAGCACCGGCAGCGCGGCGATGTAGAACACGCGCGACCAGCGCGCAGCGAAACGATCGAAGGTGGGCGGTGAGCCGAGTTGGTGGAACCAGCGGACAATCGGATTCATGCGTGGTGGCTATCCAGCAGGGGTGGATTGGCTCTCAGCTCGGTCAACTCAGAGAAATACGAATGGCAGCGGCGGTGGCCAGCGGCGCAAGTACCAGGGCGATCACCAGTCCAGCGCCCAGCATCAGCAGCGCGCCGATCGGGTCCTGCCCGCGGCTGGCTGCGGCCAGGCTGCCTGCACCGAACACCAGCACCGGTACGTACAACGGCAACGACAGCAACGCAACGAGAATACCAGAGCGCCGGATGCCCACGGTCAGTGCGGCAACAACACCACCAATCAGGCTCAACAACGGGGTTCCCAGCAGCAACGATGCCAGCAACATCGGCAGTTGGTCATGCGGCAGATGCAGCATTTCCGCCAGCAGCGGGCTCACCACGATCAGTGGCAGGGCGGTGGTGAGCCAGTGCAGCAGCACCCGCACCAGCACCAGCCACGCCAGCGGTACCGGCGCCAGCAGCCATTGTTCCAGCGATCCGTCCTCGGCATCGGAACGGAACAGCGAATCCAGCGCCAGCTGCCCGGCCAACAGCACCGCCAGCCAGACCACCGCACCGGCAGTGGCCGCCAGCGGTTGCGGGTCACGGCCTTGGGCGAGGGCGAACAGCACCACCACCAGCAAGGCGAACAGCACCGGCTGCAATGCATCGCCACGGCGGCGCCAGAGCAGGCGCAGGTCGCGGGTGAACAGGGCGCGCGCGGTCTGCCACAGGCCGGGTTCGGTGCCGGGCGCGATCATGCCTCACCGCCCAGGTCGAGCTGGCGGGTACGCACCGGCGGCGCGGCATACGCGCCGTGGGTGGTGACCAGAGCAGCGCCACCGCTGCGGAGGTGAGCGGAAATCATCCGGTTGACCAGGTTGATGCCTTCAAGATCGAGGTTGGCGTAGGGCTCATCGAGCAGCCACAGCGGGGCGGGCGACAGCCAGATGCGGGCCAGTGCCAGGCGCCGTTTCTGTCCGGCGGACAGGTGCCGCACCAGCGTGTCCTCGTAGCCGGCCAGGCCGACGATGGCCAGCGCATTGCCTGGCATCTGGCGCGCGCGGCGGCCATGCAGCCCGCACAGGAAATGCAGATTTTCCAGTGTGTCCAGGTCCGGCTTCAGCGCAGGCAGGTGGCTGAGGTAGGCGACGTAGCGCGCACGTTCGGCGTTGCTGGCCGGTTTGCCATCGATCAGCACCTGTCCTGCGCCCGGGCGTGCCAGCCCTGCCAGCACCCGCAGTAGGGTGGTCTTGCCTGCACCGTTGCCACCCTGCACCAGCAGCGCCTCGCCGGCGTCCACGCGGAACGCCAGCGGACCGAACACGGGCTCGTCATTGCGGGAAAAACTCAGGCCGCTGGCAGCCAGCAATGCAGGGGTGTTCAAGGCGGGGGCATCTTCATGCAGGAGTGCGGTGCCAATTGTAGCGGTGAATCCGACCCGGTAGCGCCGGGCCATGCCCGGCGAGCGCGACGCGCGGCATGCTGGTGGCATGGCATATGCAAACAGCCGCCGGGCATGACCCGGCGCTACCGTCGTCGGCGCAGGCCGGGCCCGGATTTCGTACACTTCCAGCCCTTGTTCCCCCACATCCCAGGCCGATGCAACCCACCACCAAGCTGCCCAAGGTCGGAACCACGATCTTCACCGTGATGTCCCAGCTCGCCGCCGAACACGGCGCGGTCAACCTCGGCCAGGGTTTCCCGGATTTCTCCGCGCCGCAGCGGCTGATCGATGAAACCGGCAAGGCCATGGCGGCCGGGCTGAACCAGTACCCGCCAATGACCGGCGTGGCGCCGCTGCGCCAGGCCATCGCGCAGAAGTCGCTGGACCTGTACGGCGCGCAGATCGACCCGGATACCGAAATCACCGTCACCAGCGGTGCCACCGAGGCGATCTTCAACGCCATCCACGCGGTGGTGCGTGCCGGCGAGGAAGTGATCGTGCTCGACCCGGCCTACGACTGCTATGAGCCGGCCATCGAGCTGGCCGGCGCCACCGCCGTGCACGTGCCGCTGGACCCGCAGACCTTCGCGGTGGACTGGGACCGTGTGCGTGCGGCGATCACCCCGCGCACCCGCATGCTGATGGTCAACACCCCGCACAACCCGTCCGGCGCGATGCTGGATGAGGCCGACATGCAGGCGCTGGCCGATGTGCTGCGCGGCACGCAGATCTACCTGATCTCCGATGAAGTGTACGAGCACATCATCTATGACGGCCGCCGCCACGAATCGGCGCTGCGCTACCCGGAACTGCGCGAGCGCACCTTCGTCATCTCCAGCTTCGGCAAGACCTACCACTGCACCGGCTGGAAGATCGGCTATGCGGTGGCGCCGCCGCTGCTGACCGCCGAATTCCGCAAGGTGCACCAGTACAACACCTTCACCAGCTTTGGCCCGGCCCAGTATGGATTCGCAGCGATGATCCGCGACGAACCGCAGCACCATCTGGAACTGGGCGCGTTCTACCAGGCCAAGCGTGACCGTTTCCGCGAGCAGCTGGCCGGCACCCGCCTGAAAGCGCTGCCGGTCCCGGGCGGCTACTTCCAGCTGGTCGACTACTCGGCCATCAGCGATCTGCCGGACCACGAGTTCGTGAAGTGGCTGACCATCGAGAAGGGCGTCACCGCCATCCCGCTGTCGCCGTTCTACGAAAACCCGCCGGCCGGCCAGCGTCTGGTACGCCTGTGCTTTGCCAAGAACGAAGCGACCATGGACGCGGCGATCGAACGCCTGCGCCTGCTGTAAGTGGAGCAATGACGATGCAGGACCTGCGCATTTCCCTCGTGCAAGGCGACACCCGCTGGCACGACCCGGCCGGCAACCGCGCCTACTACGGTGCGTTGCTGGCGCCGCTGGCCGGAACCACCGACCTGGTGATCCTGCCGGAGACCTTCACCAGCGGCTTTTCCAATGAAGCCATCGCCCACGCCGAAGGCATGGATGGCCCGACCGTGGCCTGGGTGCGCGAGCAGGCCCGGGTCATGGATGCGGCCGTGATCGGCAGCGTGCAGCTGCGCGATGGCGAAGGCGTGTACAACCGCCTGCTGTTTGCCACCCCCGATGGCGGCCTGCAGTACTACGACAAGCGCCACCTGTTCCGTTATGGCGGCGAGCACGAGCGCTATGCCGCGGGCCGTGACCGCCTGTGCGTGGAATGGAAGGGCTGGCGGATCAATCCGCAGGTCTGCTACGACCTGCGTTTCCCGGTGTTCTGCCGCAACCGCTACAACGTCGAGCGTGCCGAGCAGCTGGACTTCGATCTGCAGATCTTCGTGGCCAACTGGCCGTCGGCGCGCGCGTATGCGTGGAAGACCCTGCTGCGCGCGCGGGCGATCGAAAACCTGTGCTTCGTCGCAGCCGTCAACCGCGTCGGCGTGGACGGCAACCAGTTGCACTACGCCGGCGACAGCGCGGTGATCGATTTCCTCGGCCAGCCGCAGGTGGAGATCCGCGAGCGCGAGCAGGTGGTGACCACCACCATCTCCGCCGAAGCGCTGGCCGCGCATCGTGCACGCTTCCCGGCGATGCTCGATGCCGATGCCTTCCACCTGGACGTGCAGGCCTGACAGGGCAGGGCCTTGGCGGATGCCTGAACGCTGTCCGCATCATCGCGCGCGCCTGCATCCAACGTGCACGTGCGCGCTGCTAGATTCGCCGGCAGTCCGACCGAAGTGGAAGTCCTGCCGATGAACAAGAAACATGTTGCCCTGCTGCTGGCGCTTGCCGCCGCCGCCCTGGCCCCCGCCGCACAGGCCGCTGGCAACATGGATTGCCAGCTGCGCTACAACCTGTCCGGTTGGTCGCTGATCTACAAGACCGCGTCGGGCACCGGCACCATCCACTGCACCAACGGTGCCAGCATGCCGGTGCGCATCCAGCTCAAGGGGGGCGGCCTGACCGTGGGCAAGTCGAAGATCACCGATGGCCGCGGCAGTTTCACCGGCGCCAGCAGCGTGGGTGAACTGCTGGGCACCTATGCTTCGGTCGGTGCGCACGCCGGCGCGGTGAAATCCAGCAACGCGCAGATAATGACCAAGGGCGATATCTCGCTGGCCCTGTCCGGTACCGGCAAGGGCTGGGATCTGGGCGTGGACGGTGCCGCGTTCACCATCAGCCGTCGTTGAGGCGGACCGGTTCGCTGCCGTCCCAGCTGATGCGGATGAAGTGCTGCTCGGCGTCGCTGGGCAGCCGCTCGACATGGAAGCGATTCTTCAGCAGCTGCTCCACGACACCGTCGACGAGCCGCTCGCTGGCCAGTGCCTGGCTGAAACCGAACACGATGTAACGGCGGCCGTTTTCCGAGCCGACCTGGATCGATTTGTCCAGATCGCTGTAGTACTGCTCGATCGGTCGAATTGCCGCGTCAGCGTTTGCGCGGGCCTGTTCGGCGGTGATGGTGATCATCGGCATCTGCCTGGTTGGGGAGAGCGCGCACGATAGCCAGCGTTGCGGCGCGGTTTCCGGCAGTGGCGCACAGTGCGCGGTGTTTGCACGGATTCCTAGAAAACGATGCAACAAAAAACCCCGGCCGGAGCCGGGGTTTTTCATGTCAGCGCCGCTGCCGATCAGCCGCCACGCGGGCCGCTGCGACGCGGGCCACCCGGTCCACGATTGCCGCCGGGGCCACCGGGGCCGCGGTTGCCACCCGGGCCGCCCGGACCACGGTTGCCACCGGGACCGCCCGGTCCACGGTTGCCGCCGGGGCCGCCGGGGCCTCGGTTGCCACCCGGACGCGCATTGGCATTGCCACCCGGACGAGCGTTGCCGGCCGGACGTGCATTGCCGTACGGGCTGTAGCCCGGATTGGCGTGGTCGGACGGGAAGCTCGGCGCGTTGCCCGGGTGACCGTACGGGTGCTTGTTGCCCTGGCCCTGCGAGCGGTTGCCGGCACCGGCCGGACGACCCTGGCCGCCTGCGCCGCCACGACCTTCACCGCCAAAGCCACCACGACCTTCACCACCAAAGCCGCCTCGGCCTTGGCCGCCACCGGCGCCTGCGCCCGGGCCCTTCGGCTTGCCATACGGACGGCCCTGGCCGCCTGCACCTGCGCCTGCACCCGGACCACGGGCGCCGGGGCCGCGAGCGCCCGGACCGGCATTGCGATGGCCGCTCGGGCCGGTGCTGACACCGTCCGGCACGTACCAGGTGCGGAACGCCGCCGGGTTGCCGTCCGGCAACGCGCGGTCGTTGCGCGGTGCACGCTGCTTGAACGGCTTCTGCGACTGCTTGGCTGCAGCTTCACCGGTGACCGTCAGGCCACCCTTGAAACCACCGCCACCCTTGCCACCGCGACCACGGCCGCGATCTTCGCGCACGTTGTCGAAGCGACGCAGTTCGCGGCCTTCATCGGCGGTGCTGTGACCGTTGACGTAGGCATTGCCGCGGCCACCTTCACGCACGCGCACGGTGGTCTTGGCAGCGCGACGCTGGCCGATCACCGGCTGCAGGGTCAGTGCCGACGGCGCGCCTTCTTCCAGCTTCAGCTGGGCGCGCAGCGCTTCGACCTGGGTGCCCGGCAGCTCGACCGACTGGCCGCGGGCCAGTTCGCGCGGCAGGCTGACCTTGCCGTAGCGGGTGCGCTTGAGGCGGCTGACCTGGCAACCCTGCGATTCCCACAGGCGGCGGACTTCGCGGTTGCGGCCTTCCTTCACCACCACGCGGAACCAGTCGTGCGAATCGGTGCCGCCGATGCGTTCGATCTCGTCGAACTTGGCCGGGCCGTCTTCCAGCGCGACGCCACGGGTAAGGCGGTCGACGATGGCGTCCTCCACCTTTTCCTGGCCTTCCGGGGCACGCACGCGCACCACGTATTCGCGCTCCACCTCGAACGAGGGGTGCATCATGGCGTTGGCCAGCTCACCGTCGGTGGTGGCCAGCAGCAGGCCGGTGGTGTTGATGTCCAGGCGGCCGACCGCGATCCAGCGGGCGCCCTTCAGCGGCGGCAGCGATTCGAAAACGGTCGGGCGACCTTCGGGATCTTCGCGGGTGGTCACTTCGCCTTCCGGCTTGTTGTAGACCAGCACGCGCGAGGGCTCGGCCAGCGCGGTGGCGACGAAGCCACGGCCGTCGAGCTCGATCCTGTCGCCGCTCTTGACCGACATGCCGGTCTGCGCGACTTCACCATTGACCTTGACCAGGCCTTCGGCGATGCGCTGTTCCAGCGCACGGCGCGAGCCCAGGCCGGCCTGGGCCAGGACCTTGTGCAGGCGTTCTTCCAGCTTGAACTGCTCGGAGGTGGCTTCGCGCTTGAGCGAAAGCTTGTTCAACGAGGGCTTGCGGGGGGTGTCACTCATCAGTTTTGCTCCGGCCGACGGTTTCGAGGTCGGCCTCTGGTTCGGAATCGGCTTGGTCAACAGCCACGGTCGTCTTCGCGACGGCGTTGTCTTCGCGTTCGTTCACTGTCACCGCGCGCTCGCCCGGCGCGGAATCGGGGTGCCCATCATCGGAGGGCGAAGGTGCTTGCTCATCGTCGGCCGCCGCAGCAACTGCGTCGGCAGAATCAGGGGTGTTGCCGGCATTGCCGGGGTCGTCATTCGCGGCGGCATCCGGGTCGGCGCTCACATCCGGGCCGGCGGCACTGGCCACCGGAGGTGCGTCGCGATCCAGGGCCAGCTGCGGTTCCAGCTCGCCGAGGTCCTTCAGTTCGGACAGCGGCGGCAGTTCGTCCAGGCGCTTGAGGCCAAAATAATCCAGGAAGCCCTTGGTGGTGCCGAACAGCGCGGGCTTGCCCGGCACGTCGCGGTGGCCAACCACGCGGATCCACTCGCGTTCTTCCAGGGCCTGGATGATGTTGCTGCTGACCGCCACGCCGCGCACCTGTTCGATCTCGCCACGGGTGATCGGCTGCCGGTAGGCAATCAGCGCCAGTGTTTCCAGGGTAGCGCGGGTATAGCGGGTCTTGCGTTCGGTCCACAGCCGGCTGATCCAGCCGTGCACCTCGGCGGTTACCTGGTAGCGGAAGCCCGAGGCGACCTCGATCAGTTCCACGCCACGATCCTGGCAGGCCTCGCGCAACCGCTCCAGCGCACGTTCGATGCTGCCCGGCGGCGCCGGTTCCTCTTCCGGGAACAGGTCCTTCAACTGGGCCAGGGTGAGCGGCTGGCTGGAGGCCAGCAGGGCACCCTCGACAATGCGGTTGATCAGCGTTTGATCCATCGGCAGTCAGCGCTCACTCGTTTTCATTGGCGGCGTCGTTGTCGTCGAACTCGCTGCTGAACTGCAGCGGGGCGTTGGTGTTGCCGGCGGCCAGGGACTTCACGTAGATCGGCGCCAGCGGTTCTTCCTGGACCAGGTCAAGCAACTGTTCCTTGGCCAGTTCCAGCACTGCCAGGAACGTGACCAGCACGCCCAGCTTGCCTTCTTCAGCGGTGAACAGGTTTTCAAAACGATAGAACCTGCCGTCTTCCAGCCTGCCCAGCACTTCCCCCATGCGCTGCCGCACGCTCAACGCCTCGCGCTTGATCGCGTGGCCGCTGAACAGCTCGGCGCGCTTGAGCACGTCGTGCAGTGCCATCAGCATTTCCTTCAGGTCCACCGGCGGCGGCAGCTTCACTGCAGCGCGCTCGGGCATGAAGGCATGCGCGATGCTGGTGTCCCGGTCCTGCCGGGGCAGGGCGTCGATGTCCTCGGCGGCCTGCTTGAAACGCTCGTACTCCTGCAGCCGTCGCACCAGCTCCGCGCGCGGGTCGGCTTCATCGCCCTCCACGCTGGGCGGCCGCGGCAGCAGCATGCGCGACTTCACCTCGGCCAGGATGGCGGCCATCACCAGGTACTCGGCGGCCAGCTCGAATCGCAGCTCGCGCATCACGGTGATGTACTCCACGTACTGCCGGGTGATCTCGGCCACGGGGATGTCCAGCACGTCCAGGTTCTGCCGGCGGATCAGGTACAGCAGCAGGTCCAGCGGGCCTTCAAAGGCGTCCAGGATGACTTCCAGCGCATCCGGCGGGATGTACAGGTCCTGCGGGATCTGCAGGACCGGTTGCCCATGCACCACGGCCAGCGGCATTTCCTGCTGCTGGGGGGCGGGCGGCCGGGTTGGCGGGTTCGCGTCGAGCGCGAGTTCGGAAGTCATCTAATGGACATCAGGATTGCAACGGACCAGTCGCGGTAACGGGCGTGCCGGGCAACTGCCACGGATCGCCAGGACACCAGGCACGCCAGGCTTGGCGCGGTTCCACACATCAAACAGCAGGACGCGCCGCAGAAGACGGCAGCGACAGAGCTACGGGAGGTCGTCTACGTGGCCCGGTCGGGTCGTCCGGTTTGAAGCAGCGGGTCGGTCGTCGGGGGCTGCGTTGGCCGCAAAAACCGACGGGCTGCTGCATCCAGCCACGTGCAATGGACCCTAGGGTAAGCCTTTGCCGCGCCAGTGTCCAGCCACGGCCGGGCAGGACCCGGGATTGGCTAGAATCGGTGCACTCCAGCAAGCCAAGCGAGGAAACGCCGGTGTGGTATGTGATTGAAGGATATGACGGCCAGGACGTACTGGCGCAGCGCCTGCAGGCGCGACCGGAACACCTGGCGCGGCTGACCGCGCTGCGCGACGAGGGCCGCCTGTTGGTGGCCGGTCCGTGCCCGGCGATCGACAGTGAAGATCCCGGCCCGGCTGGATTCAGCGGCTCGGTGGTGATTGCCGCCTTCGACTCGCTGGTACAGGCCCAGGCCTGGGCGGATGCCGACCCGTATGTCGCCGCCGGCGTCTACGTGCGGGTGCAGGTGCGGCCGTTCCGCAAGGTGCTGCCGTGAACGCGCAACGGATCGAACAGATTCGTGACGCACTGCAGCAAGCGTTGGCCCCCAGCGTGCTTGAGATCGAAGACGACAGCCATCGTCACGCCGGGCATGCCGGCGCGCGCGATGGCCGCGGCCATTTCAACGTGCACGTGGTCAGCGAGCGCTTCGCCGGGCTGGCACCGTTGGCCCGTCACCGTGCTGTCTACGCGGCACTGGGCGCCTTGATGGAAACCGATATCCACGCGCTGTCCATCCGCGCACACACCCCGTCAGAAAACGGCTGAGCCCTTGTCCCGCGCTGTCCTGGCGGGTCCTTCGGGGGCTCGCCAGGGACAGATTTTCGTGTCCGTTTGCGGTCATTGGTCTAACGGACTGTTTACAAGCGCAGATGGAAACGCTTACATTCCGCGCCACTGCTGGTAGATCCAAGCCGTGGAGGGCGGCTTCGTGAACAAGTCAGCCATAACAATCAAAGACGTCGCCCGTGAAGCCAAGGTCTCTGTGGCTACCGTTTCGCGTGCGCTCAACGGGCATGAAAATGTCGCCGAACCGGTCCGCCAGCTTGTGCTGGAGGTGGCCGCCCGGCTGCGTTACACCCCGCACGCCGCCGCCCGCAGCCTGAGCAGCCGCCGTACCAATACGGTGGGCGTGGTGCTGCCCGACCTGTACGGCGAATTCTTCTCCGAGCTGATGCGCGGTATCGACAATGTCGCCCGCAGCCGGCGCCAGCACCTGCTGGTGTCCAGCTACCACGGTGACCAGGAGCAACAGGGTGCGGCCCTGCGCGCCATGCGCGGCCGGGTTGACGGCCTGCTGGTGCTCTCGCCCTATGCCGAGAGCCCCGGCTTCCTGACCGACAACCTGCCGCAGGCCCTGCCGACGGTACTGATCAACACCTACCTGCCTGGCCAGGACCATCCGGTGTTGAGCATCGACGACCATGCAGGGGCGATGGCGATGACCCGCCACCTGCTCGATGCCGGCCATCGCCGCATCGCCTTCATTTCTGGCCCGGACCTCAACTTCGACGCGCGTGAGCGCCTGCGCGGCTTCCGTGATGCGCTGGCGGCTTTTGGCAGCGGTGCCGAAGGAATCGAGTTGCCCGGTGATTTCGACGAAGCTTCCGGCCATCGCGCCGGTCAGGAGTTGCTGGCAGCCGGCACGCTGCCCGATGCCGTATTCGCCGCCAACGACATGATGGCCCTGGGTTGCCTGTATGCCTTCGCGCAGGCAGGTGTCCATGTCCCGTCCGACGTCGCCCTGGCCGGTTTCGATGACATTCCGCTTGCACGTTTCGTCCACCCGTCGCTGACCACCATGCAGGTCAGCATCGCCGAACTAGGCGATCGGGCGATGTCGCGCTTGTTGCAGTTGATGGACGGCACCTCCACGGAAGGGGCAGGGGACAAACAGACCCTGGTCCCGCGCCTGATTGTTCGCGATTCCACCACTCCGCCATCCGGCCATTGAAGCCAGAGGCGTTCCTTCTTTCTTTTTTGATTGATCGCAGGGGCCGTGCAAGCGGCCACCGCCACCCGGAGATTGAGTAGATGATGCATTCCACTATCCGCACGCCGGCACGCCGGCTGCTGAGCACCGCACTGGTCAGCTGCCTGATGCTGGCCGCTGCTCCGAACGTCATGGCGCAGTCGGCCAACGCCAGCCTGCGCGGCCAGGTGTCCGGCGCACAGGCCGGCGCTGAAGTCACCGCCACCAACGTGGCCACCGGCACCGTGCGCCGCGGCACCGTGCGCGCCGACGGCAGCTACTCGCTGATGGGCCTGGACCCGGGCACCTACAACGTGGTCGCCAACGGCCAGAGCCAGAAGGTCACCGTCACCGTGGCCTCCACCGCGACGCTGAACTTCAGCGAAGCTGCTGCCGGCGGCGCTGGCTCCAGCGCCGCCACCAACCTGGACACCGTCAACGTCGTCGCGCCGACCCTGCTGCAGGAAGTGCGCACCTCCGAAGTCGGCAAGACCGTCAGCCTGCAGCAGATCCAGACCACCCCGCAGGTGTCGCGCAACTTCCTGGAGTTCGCCGACGCGGTGCCGGGCATGATCTTCACCCGCGATGCCAAGGGCAACACCTCGCTGCGTGGCGGTGCCACCAACTCCGACGGCACCAACGTCTACATTGACGGCGTGGGCCAGAAGAGCTACGTCAAGGGCGGCGGCATCTCCGGCCAGTCCGGCAGCGCTGGCAATCCGTTCCCGCAGCTGGCCATCGGTGAGTACAAGGTCATCACCGGCAACTACAAGGCCGAATATGGCCAGGTGTCCAGCGCTGCGATCACCGCCGCCACCAAGTCCGGTACCAACGAGTTCAAGGGTGAAACCTTCTACCGTTACACCAACGACAGCATGCGCGCGATGACCCCGGCCGAACGCCAGCCGGGCAAGAGCAAGGAAGAATCGGCCGAGAAGGAGTATGGTTTCGCGCTGGGCGGTCCGATCATCCAGGACAAGGCCCACTTCTTCGTCACCTATGAAGCCAAGCGCTTCGACCTGCCGGTGACCATCGCACCGGATGGCGCGGTGAGCTCGGCGGCCGCCAATCTGCCCGCCGATGGCGCTGCGGGTCTCGGCCCGGCCAGCCAGCCGTTCCAGCAGGATCTGATCTTCGCCAAGATCGACTTCGAACCGACCGACAACGATCGCATCGAACTGACCTTCCAGGACCGCGACGAAACCCAGCAGCAGTTCAGCGACCAGACCGCCAAGGTGCACGGCAAGGTGGTGGACAACACCGACCGCCGCTACGCCCTGCGCTGGAACCACAGCGGCGAGCGGTTCTACAACGAGCTGATGGTCACCCATGAAGAGGCGTTCAATAATCCGCTGCCGCTGACCTACGGCAACGGTATCGTCTACACCGCGCCGGACTTCGGTGACAAGAACCGGAACTCCCCGCAGGAAAAGACCCTCGTCCAGATCGGCGCAGCCGATGCGTTCGCCTCGCAGGTGAAGGGCCAGAAGGGCTGGGCGATCGAAGACAACCTGACCCTGGATGGTCTGCAGTGGGCCGGCGACCACACCATCAAGATGGGCGCCAAGTACAAGCAGATCGATCTGTACGCTTCGGACGCGGCGCAGATCAATCCGCAGTTCTTCTACACCATCGACAACCCCGCCTTCGCATCCGGTACCCCTTACAAAGCGCAGTTCACCAAGGCCAGCACCGGCGTCACCGGCGTGCAGTCTGAAGTGCGCGCCAAGGTCAAGCAGATCGGCCTGTTCATCCAGGACGACTGGCAGGTCAACGACCACCTGCAGCTGAACATCGGCCTGCGCTGGGATTACGAAAAGAACCCGGTGTATACCGATTTCGTGACCCCGCCGGAAGTTGTGAACGCACTGTTCTCGCAGGACAGGCATGCGCCTCCGGGTCAGACCTATGCGCAGACGCTGGCGCTCAGTGGTTTGAACGTCAACGACTACATCAGCACCGGCCACAACCGCAAGAATTTCAAGAATGCCTGGCAGCCGCGCCTGGGCTTCTCGTATGACGTCAACGCCGATGAGCAGCACGTGTTCCATGGTGGCGCCGGTCGGTCCTACGACCGCGACCTGTTCGACAACCTGGCGCTGGAGACCACCAAGCTGGCACTGCCGCAGCCGACCGTGTTCTTCCGCAACCCGGCCACCGGCAGCTGCATGTACGGACAGACCCCGTGCTTTGACTGGAACCCGAACCTGCTGAACGGCATCGAGAACGTGCAGGCGCTGCTGGGCTCCACCAGCAACGAAGGCATGGAAGTCGATCTGCTGAACAACAATATGAAGGTGCCGTACGCCGACCAGTTCAGCCTCGGCATGAGCAACCAGATCGGCGAGTGGCTGACCGATGCCACGATTTCACGCACGCTGACCTACGACGGCTTCGCCTACACGCTGGGCAACCGCTTCAACAACGGCAATTTCTTCGACAACCAGATGCTGTGCGGTGCTGACGAGCCGACCTACGGTCAGCCGTGGGGCTGCAGCATCCCGGGCTTCGGCAGCCTGATCATTGGCCAGCAGGGCATCAAGACCCGCTCCACCCAGATCCTGCTGTCGGCGCAGAAGCCCTACAGCAAGGAAAGCGGCTGGGGCACCTCGATCGCCTACACCTGGACCAATGCCCGCCACAACCGCAACATCAACGAGCACTACTCGTTCGATCGCGGCACCATTGGTGAGTACCCGACCATCAAGTCCAACGGCGCACCGCGCCACCGCCTGGTGGTCACCGGTTCGTATGACGGCTTCTGGGGCATCACCTTTGGTGGCAAGCTGACCCTGGCCACGCCGACCCCGGGCAACGACTGGTCCTGCATCGCCCAGGCCGGCAATTCGAACTGCATGCCGACTCCGGCTGCCGGCACTCCCTCGGGCAACGGCCACTTCCTGCTCGGCGGCAAGATCTTCGGCTACCGCTCGCTGGATCTGCAGGCGACCAAGACCTTCAAGCTGGCCGGCGATACCGAGCTGTATGCCCGTATCGACATCATCAACGTGCTCAACTTCGACAACTTCTCCAAGCTGAACTACGTGAAGAGCGACGGCAAGCTGCTGGTCAGCTACAACGAGACCGGCGACATCATCGGTACCCCGCGCCAGGTCAAGGCTGAGGTGGGCTTCCGCTTCTAAGCGGAACTGCTCGACGCAGCATCCCGATGCCGCCGCTCTGCCGGCGGCATCGGTCGCGTGAAAACGGCAATGGCCGGCCCCGTGCCGGTCCATTGCCCACGCCGCTGCCGGCCAGGGGGCAGCGGCGTGGGCAATGATCGCGGTGTCAAGCCACGGTTTCGTGGTTTTTTAAGGCCGCACTTTGTAAACGATTTCAGGTCATTGGACGTTATGCTCTTGGATCGATCAGCCCACCGGAGGAACCGCGCCATGCAGGCACGCCACCTGATGACCGCCGCTGCGATGACCCTGGCCATCGCCGCCTGCAAACCGGCCCCGCAGGAGCCTGCCAAGCCGCGCCCACCGGTGATCCTGATCGAAGCCGATGCGCCGCCGCGGCCGATGAAGCCTGAGCTGCCGCCGCTGTTTGACGACATCGAGCGCCGCACCTTCCAGTTCTTCTGGGACACCACCAACGAGATCAACGGCCTCACGCCGGATCGCTACCCATCGCGGCCGTTCGCCAGCATCGCTTCGGTGGGCTTTGCGCTCACCGCCTATCCGATCGGCATCGAGAACGGCTGGGTCAGCCGCAACCAGGCCATCGACCGCACCCTGACCACGCTGAAGTTCTTCCGCGATGTGCCGATGGGCCCGCAGCGTACCGGCAAGGCCGGTTACAAGGGTTTCTACTACCACTTCCTGGACATGCAGCAGGGCCGTCGCTATGACAGCTGGGTCGAGCTGTCCAGCGTGGATACCGCGCTGCTGATGATGGGCGTGCTGTTCGCACAGTCCTACTACGACGGCGATGACCCGCGCGAAAAGGAAATCCGGCAGATCGCCGACACGCTGTACAAGCAGGTCGACTGGCCGTGGCTGCAGCAGCGTGCGCCGCTGATCTCGATGGGCTGGTTCCCCGAGAACGGCTTCATCGATCATGACTGGATGGGCTACAACGAGGCGATGATGGTCTACATCCTCGCCCTGGGCTCGCCCAGCCATCCGGTCAGCCCGGACGCCTGGACGGTGTGGACGCGTACCTACGACAACGACTGGGGCGTGTACCAGGGTCAGGAATACCTGTCCTTCGGCCCGCTGTTCGGCCATCAGTACAGCCATGTCTGGATCGACTTCCGCGACATCCAGGATGCGTACATGCGCGAGCGTGGCAGCACCTATTTCCTCAACAGCCGCTCGGCTGCACTGGCCCAGCGCGAGTACGCCATCGCCAATCCGATGAACTGGAAGGAATACGGCGAGAACGTATGGGGCCTGACCGCCAGCGACGGCCCGCAGAACACCAGCCAGGAATACCGCGGCGAGCAGCGCCAGTTCCGCCACTACTCTTCGCGCGGTGCAGGCCTGCGCGAGAACTTCGACGACGGCACCATCGCGCCGACCGCCGCGATCTCCTCGGTGGTGTTCGCCCCCGAGGAAGTGATTCCGGCGACCCTGGAAATGCACAAGCGCTACGGCGACTACATCTATTCCAGCTACGGCTTTTTGGATTCGTTCAACCCCAGCTTCAACTACGACATCCCGATCAAGACCGGGCGCGTGGTGCCTGATCGCGGCTGGGTCGCCAGCGACTACATCGCCATCGACCAGGGCCCGATCCTGACCATGATCGCCAATTACCGGAACGACTTCGTCTGGGATGTGATGAAGAAGAACCCGTACATCCGCAAGGGCCTGGAACGGGCCGGTTTCAGCGGTGGCTGGCTGGCACCGGAAGGCCAGTTCCAGCCGCTGGAACTGCAGAAGGATGAAAAGGCCGCGGCAGCACGCGCGGTCGGTATCGCCGAATCACGCGCGGCCGCCGCGCAGGAACAGAAGAACAATGCCAACCGCAACACCGGCCAGGGGAAGTAACAAGGTGCACGACTGGAAACACCGCCTGCGACGCTGGGCCCTGCCTGCACTGGCCGCGCTGGCCATTGCCGGCTGCGCGCGCCCGGAGCAGGGCACCACCACCGTGCGCTTCTGGGCGATGGGGCGCGAAGCTGAAGTTGTCAGCGAGCTGATCCACGAGTTCGAGGCCGAAAACCCCGGCATCAAGGTGGACGTGCAGAACATTCCGTGGACGGCCGCGCATGAGAAGCTGCTGACCGCGTTCGCCGCCGACGGGCTGCCCGATGTGTGCCAGCTCGGCAACACCTGGGTGCCTGAGTTCGCCGAGCTGGATGCGCTGACCCCCCTGCAGCCCTATGTGCAGCGCTCGAAGGTGGTCGATCCCAAGGATTACTTCCAGGGCATCTGGGATACCAACGTGATCCACAACGAGCTGGTCGGGGTGCCGTGGTACGTCGATACCCGCCTGATCTACTACCGCAAGGACCTGCTGGCCAAGGCCGGCTTCGACCACCCGCCGCGGACCTGGGCGGAATGGAACGAGCAGATGGCCGCGATCAAGCGCATGCAGGGCCCGAACCGCTATGCAGTGCTGATGCCGATCAACGAATTCGAGCAGCAGTTGTCGCTGGCGCTGCAGCAGCCCGATCCGCTGCTGCGCGATGATGACACGCGCGGCAATTTCTCCAGCCCCGGCTTCCGCCGCACGCTGGGGTTCTACGCCAACATGTTCGAACAGGGCTGGGCGCCGAAGATGTCCGAGACGCAGATCTCCAACGTCTGGGACGAATTCTTCCGTGGCTTCAACGTGTTCTACATCTCCGGGCCCTGGAACATCCGCGAGTTCAAGAAGCTGCAACCGAAGGAACTGGAAGGGCAGTGGGGCACCGCCGCGCTGCCGGGCCCGGACGGCCCCGGTGCAGGCATTGCCGGGGGCACCAGCCTGGTGATCTTCCGCAAGTCGCAGCAGAAGGAAGCCTCCTGGAAGTTGATCGAATTCCTGTCGCGCCCGGAAATCCAGGCACGCTTCCATTCGATCATCGGCGACCTGCCGCCTCGCCGCAGCACCTGGAACGCGCCGGCACTGGCCAACGACCCGCTGGCGGCTGCATTCCGCGACCAGCTGGAGCGGGTCAAGCCGACCCCGAAGGTTCTGGAGTGGGAGCGCATCGTGCAGGAAATGCGCATCGTCACCGAGAAGGTGGTGCGCGGTGGCATGCCGCAGGACAAGGCCGTGGAAGAACTGGACCAGCGCGTGGACAAGGTGCTGGCCAAGCGCCGCTGGATGCATGAACAACAACGCCTGCAACGCAGTGCATCGCCATCGGGCACGACCAGTGCGGTCGCGGCCGGGAGTCCGCAATGAAACGTTCCTCGCTTGCCGGCTGGATCTTCGCCGGCCCCTCGCTGATCGTGCTGGGCATGTTCTTCGGCCTGCCGGTTGCCTCGGCATTGGCGCTGAGCGTGACCGATTTCGATCTGTACGCGCTGGCCGATGGCGGCAACCTGCGTTTCGTCGGCCTCGGCAACTACGTCGACCTGCTGCAGACCCCGATGTTCTGGAAGTCGTTGTGGAACACCACCTACTTCGTGGTGATCGGCGTGCCGCTGTCGATCGGCGTATCGCTGGGGGCGGCGATGCTGCTCAATGCGCCGGCCGCGCGCTTCAAGGCCCTGTTCCGTACCGCGCTGTTCGCCCCGGTGGTGACCACCCTGGTGGCGGTGGCGGTGATCTGGCGCTACCTGTTCCACACCAGCTACGGCCTGGTGAACTATGGCCTGGGCCATCTGGGCATCAGCCCGATCGACTGGCTGGGCGACCCCAACTGGGCGATGCCGACCATCATGCTGTTCGCGGTGTGGAAGAACTTCGGCTACAACATGGTGATCTTCCTGGCCGGCCTGCAGGCGATCCCGCATGACCTGTACGAGGCCGCGCGCATCGATGGCGCCTCGCGCTGGAAGCAGTTCCTGCACATCACCCTGCCGATGCTTGGCCCGGTGCTGCTGGTGGTTGGCGTGATCACGGTCTCGGGCTACTTCCAGCTGTTTGCCGAACCCTACGTGATGACCCGCGGCGACCCACTGCAGAGCACTGTCAGCGTGCTGTATTTCATGTTCGAGGAAGGCTTCAAGTGGTGGAACCTGGGACGCGCCTCCGCGGTGGCGTTCCTGCTGTTCCTGATCATCCTGGCGGTGACCACCGTGATGCTGCGCTTTGGCCGCAAGAGGCAGTTGGTATGAGTCGTGAAATCGGCCAGTCGCGCTGGCACCCGTGGATGATCAATGGCGCCCTGCTGGTGCTGGCCCTGGTCAGCCTGGCGCCGTTGTTGTGGATGCTGTCGGTGTCGTTCATGCCGCAGGGCGAGGCCACCCATTTCCCGCCACCGCTGCTGCCTTCGAGCATTACCACGCGCAACTACCATGAGCTGTTCGCGCGCACCGGCATGGGCGGCAACTTCGCCAACAGCCTGCTGGTGTCGGTCGGCATCACCCTGGGCTCGCTGCTGCTCAACACCATGGCCGGCTATGCGTTCGCCAAGTTGAACTTCGTCGGCCGCGAGCGCCTGTTCCAGGTGCTGATGGCCGCGCTGGTGATCCCGGCGCAGGTGGCGATGCTGCCGCTGTTCCTGCTGATGAAGCAGCTGGGCCTGGTCAACAGCTTCGGTGGCGTGATCGTGCCGGCGCTGGCCAGCGTGTTCGGCATCTTCCTGGTGCGGCAGTACGCCCGCTCGATTCCCGACGAGCTGCTGGAAGCGGCGCGCATCGACGGGGCAGGGGAGCTGCGCATCTTCTTCCAGATCGTGCTGCCGATGCTCAAGCCGGTGCTGGTGACCCTGGCGATCTTCACTTTCATGGGCGCCTGGAACGATTTCATGTGGCCGTTGATCGTGCTGACCGACCAGGAGCACTACACTCTGCCGGTGGCCCTGGCCACCCTCTCGCGCGAACACATCATGGACGTGGAAATGATGATGGCCGGCGCGGTGGTCACCGTGGTTCCGGTGCTGGCGCTGTTCCTGGTGCTGCAGCGGTACTACATCCAAGGATTGTTGCTGGGGAGCGTGAAGGGATGAAGCGTGCGATCGCCGTTGGACTGGGCCTGTTGTGGTCTTCCCTGGCGATCGCCGCCCCACCGGTGCTGCCCGCACCGAAGGTGCTGGATGACTTCGACGATATCGGTGCCTGGAAGCTGGTGCTGTCCGACCAGGTCAGCGGTTCGCTGCGCCCGGTCAGCGGCGCCGGCGGTGGCCGCGCGCTGTGCCTGGACTACGACTTCCATGAAGTCTCCGGTTATGTCGGCATCCGTCGTGCGCTGAACATCGAGTACCCGGCCAATTATCGTTTCGGCTTCCAGCTGCGCGGTGATTCGCCGGCCAATGACCTGCAGGTCAAGCTGATCGATGCCAGCGGCGACAACGTGTGGTGGGTCAACCGCCCCGGTTATGCCTTCCCCAAGGCGTGGACGCCGGTGGAGTACCGCCGGCGGCAGATCGACAAGGCCTGGGGGCCGTCGCCCGACAAGGACATGGCGCGCAGCGCGTCGATGGAGTTCACGATCTACAGCAAGGTCGGTGGCCGTGGCACGGTCTGCTTCGACAAGCTGACCCTGCAGGGCCTGCCTGCGCAGGACGACTCGCCGCTGCGGCCGTCGGTGATCGCCGATACCGCCACGGCGCTGCAGGAACGCATGATCGACGGCAAGTCCGATACGTTCTGGGTCAGCGGCGGCGTCAAGCAGCAGACCATCAGCCTGGACCTGCACAAGAGCCGTGAGATCGGCGGTGCGGTGATCGACTGGCTGCCCAGCCTGGAAGCGACCCGCTATACCGTGCGCATTTCCGAAGATGGCCGTGACTGGCGCACCGTGCGCGAGGTGACCGCCGGTGCCGGTGGCCGTGACTGGCTGGCGATGCCTGATACCGACGCCCGCTATGTGCGTTTCGACCTGCAGGGCGGACCGAACTGGCGCTACGGCATTCGCGACATCACCTTGAAGCCGCTGGATTTCGCGGCCACGCCCAATGCCTTCCTGTCGGCGGTGGCAGCTGACCTGCCGCGCGGTTCATTGCCGCGCGCCTACGTCGGTGAGCAGCCGTACTGGACCCTGCTGGGCCTGGATGGCGGGCAGGAACAGGCGCTGATCAGCGAAGACGGCGCGCTGGAGCCGGCCAAGGGCAGCTTCAGCGTCGAGCCGTTCATCCGCCTGGACGGCAAGCTGCTGGACTGGTCGAACGTGGCCGTCACCCAGTCGCTGCAGGATCGCTACCTGCCGATCGCCAATGTCGACTGGGTGCACGAAAAAGCAGGCCTGTCGGTGACCAGCTTCGTGCAGGGCACGCCCGAACGCGCACAGCTGATCGGGCGCTACCGGTTGAGCAATCCGGACAAGGTCGCGCACGAATACACCCTGGCACTGGCGATCCGGCCATGGCAGGTCAATCCGCCGACCCAGTTCCTCAACACCGTCGGTGGCTTCAGCCGCATCGACAGCCTGGACGTGGGCGAGCAGCTGGTGCGCATCAATGGCGAACCGCGGCTGTACCCGTTGCAGGCGCCGGACGCGCGCTTTGCCAGCAGCTTCGACGGCAAGCTGGACGCCATGCACCTGGCCAGCGGGAAGTTGCCCGCCACCACCGCGGTGAAGGACCCCACCGGCATGGCTTCCGGTGCGCTGCTGTATACGATCAAGCTTGAGCCGGGCCAGAGTCGCGAGGTGGCGATCGTGCTGCCGCAGACCGGCAGTTGGGCACCGCAGGCACTGGATGTGGCCAAGGCCCAGGCGCAGGTCGCGGCGCTGTGGCGCGACAAGCTGGGCGCGGTGACCCTGCAGGTGCCCGCTGCCGGCCAGCCGCTGGTGGAAACCCTGCGTACGGCCGTGGCGCACATGCTGATCTCGCGCGTTGGCCCGCGCCTGCAGCCCGGCACGCGTTCGTATGCACGCAGCTGGATCCGCGATGGCGCGATGATTTCCGAGGGCCTGTTGCGGATGGGCCGCAGTGATGCGGTGCGCGACTACGTGACCTGGTATGCGCCCTTCCAGTTCGACAATGGCAAGGTGCCGTGCTGCGTCGATGCCCGGGGCAGTGACCCGGTGCCGGAGAACGACAGCCATGGCGAGCTGATCTACAACATCGCAGAGTACGGGCGCTACACCGGCGACACGGCCTTCCTCGAACAGATGTGGCCGCACGTCATCGGCGCCTACACCTACATGGAGCAGTTGCGCGCCAGCGAGCGCACCGACGAGAACCGCGCGCGCAATCCGGCCTTCTACGGAATGATGCCGGCCTCGATCAGCCACGAGGGCTATTCGGCCAAGCCGATGCATTCGTACTGGGACAACTTCTGGGCGCTGCGTGGCTACAAGGATGCCGCGCAGCTGGCCGCGCAGCTGGGTAAGGTCGAGGCGATGCAGATCAGCGAATCCCGCGACCAGTTCCGTGATGACCTGCAGGCGTCGCTGCTGTCGGCGATGCAGCAGCATCGTATCGACTACCTGCCAGGCTCCGCCGAGCTGGGTGACTTCGACGCAACGTCGACCACCATCGCATTGGCGCCGGGTGGCGAGCAGGGCAGGCTGCCGCAGGAGGCGTTGGACGCCACCTTCCAGCGCTACTGGAATGAATTCGTTGCGCGCCGCGATGGCAAGCGCGAGTGGAAGGACTACACCCCCTACGAGTGGCGCAATGTTGCCGCCTTCGTGCGCCTGGGCTGGCGCGACCGCGCCTGGCAGGCCACCGAGTTCTTCTTCAAGGATCGCGCACCGAAGGCCTGGAACCAGTGGGCCGAAGTCGTCTCGCGTACCCCGCGCAAACCGTTCTTCGTGGGCGACCTGCCGCATGCCTGGGTGGCATCGGACTTCGTGCGCTCGGCGCTGGACATGTTCGCCTACAACCGCGATGCGGATGAAGCGCTGGTGCTCGCTGCAGGCATTCCGGTGGCATGGCTGCAGGGCGAGGGCATCGCCGTGAAGGGCCTGCGCACGCCGCAGGGTCAGCTCAACTACCGCCTGCAGCGCAGTGACAAGCAGCTGGTTCTGGAGGTGCAGCCGGGCCTGGTGCCGCCCACCGGTGGCGTGGTGTTGCCGTGGCCGTATGCCGGCGAACCTGGCAACGCATCGGTGAACGGTGAAGCGGCGGAGTGGGTCAACAACGAACTGCATGTGCACCAGCTGCCGGCACGGGTCGAGATCGACGTGCCAAGTGCGGTGCGTCGCGCCGAACGCAAGGGCCAGTGACCGTGGTGCACGCGGATGCAGCGCGCCGGGGTTGGCGCGCGCTGGGCTTGGCGATCGCCCTGGCGCTGCCGGGGCTGGTGGCTGCGGCGCCGCCGCAAGCTGCCGGCCGCGTGGCCGCGACGGCAGCCAGCGAACCCGGCATGAGCATGGTGACATTCAACCTGCACCATGACCGCGAGGACTGGCCCAGCCGGCGCCGGACCATCCTGGCCGAGCTCAGGCGCCTGCAACCCGACGCCATCGCGTTGCAGGAAGTGATCCAGAAGCGCAGCGTGCGCAACCAGGCACAGTGGCTGGCCAGTCAGCTCGGCTACCAGTACGTGTTCGTTTCCACCGATCCGGTCGGCGCACCCAAGCGCTATGGCAACGCGCTGCTGACCCGGCGGCCGATCCAGGCCCGCGGTGAACACCTGTTGCTGCCCCGCGACGACTACCGCACCGTGGCTCATCTGCGCATCGATGTTCAGGGGCAGCCGGTGAATGTGTACGCCACCCACCTCAATGAACGCAGCGATGGCGTGGGGCAAGGGATCCGCCGTACCCAGGTCGAGGACCTGCTGCGCTTCATCAGTGCGACCGCTGCCGGGGCACCGGTGGTGATCGCCGGTGACTTCAATGCGCTGGTCGACGCGGGCGATCTGAGCGAACTGCGCAGCCACTACGGTGACAGCTACGGCAGCGTACACGTCAACACCGACCTGGCCGGGGTCAGTACGCTCAATCGCCATTACTTCCAGGCACCATCGCGGATCGACCACATCTTCTTCCAGCAGGACCAGATGGTCGCGCGCGAAGCAAAGATCCTGTTCGATCAGCCGGACGACGGTGGTCGTTGGGCCTCGGACCATTACGGCGTGTGGACCCGCCTGCAGTTCGCGCCAAAGCCCTGATGCACAGGTAGGCCAACCGCGGTTGGCACGCACCAGCAGCGCCGGCCCAGGTCGGCCACACCCAAGCGCACAAACAAAAACGGCGGGGATCATCGATCCCCGCCGTTTCGTTGTTGCTGGTTGAACGAAGATCAGACGGCAGGCGGGGTGCGCTTGCCGGCGTCTTCATCGTCCTCGCTGGCCTGTGCCTCGGCGGCCTGGGCGGCAGCATCGGCGTGGCCGTCAGCCACCGGGTCCACCGGGGCCGGCGTCACCGCATCGGCGATCGGCACAGCGGCTTCCACGGCCACCGGGGCTGCCGGCTGCGCGATGACCGGCGCGGCGTCAATCACGGCTTCCGGCTCGGTGGCCGGGGTGGCTGCAGCGACCGGTACGACGTCGGCCACCGGAGCGGCTTCCACGACCGGAGTCGTTTCAGCGACCGGGGTTGCTTCGACAACCGGCGACTTTTCGACAACCGGCGCCGCTTCAACAACCGGTGCCGGCGCGACAACCGGCGAAACCGCGACCACTGCCGGGGCTTCAGCTGCCACCGGCTTCGGCTCGATCACCGCAGCCGCTTCGGGCGCCGGCTGCGCCGGCGTCGCTGCATCGATGACATCCAGCATGCTGGTCTGCACCGGCGATGGCGTTGCATCGGCCTTGGCCGCTGCAGCCACCGGCGCCGGCGCCTGCACGTCGGATACCGTCGCAGTGGCTGCGTCGACCACGGGGCTGCTTACTGCAGCCACCGGGGCGGCAGCGGCGGCGACCGCGACGGCGGCGCGTGCCGGCTTCCCGGCTTCGGCCGCGGCCGGCTCGGCTTCGTCATCGAAATCGAACTCGGGCTGCGAACGCGACGGCTGTGCCGCATTCACCGGGGCATCGACCGCAGCATGGGCAGTGCGCTCAACGGCATCGCCGTCGTTGTCATCGCCTTCGGCCTCGTCACCATCGTCCAGGTCATCACCCAGCACATCACCGCCTGCAGCGTTCTCGGCGCCACCACGACGACGACGACGACCGCCGCGACGGCCACGACGACGGCGGGTTGCGCCTTCGCCCGACGCGTCTGCCGTGGCATCGGTCGGTGCATCGTCACCGCTGGCTGCAGCATTCTCGCCCGTGGTTTCAACCGCCGCCGGGGCTTCTGCCGGAATGGCCGCTGCCACCGGGGCAGTTGCCGCGTCGACAGCAACCGGTGCGGTAGCTTCCTGGGCGGTGACCACATTGGCGGCCACTGCCGAGGCAGTCACCGCAACGGCGGCAGTCGCGGTATCGACAGCGGCTTCGACAGCCGCGCGCTGCGGCTTCTCGGCGGGCTTGTCTCCGTCCTGCTGCGGACGCGGCTGCTTGGGCTGCTTCAGCTTCGGCTGCTGGCCCTGGCCCTGGCCCTGCTCGTTGCGCGGCTTGTTCTGCTGCTGCGGCTGCTGCTGGGGATCCTTCTGCTGATCCTTCTGCTTGCCCTGCTGCGGCGGCTGCTGGGCATTGCCATTGGCCGGATTGGCGTTGCTGCCACCCTGACGGCCGTCCTTGCGCTGCTCACCGCGGTCCTTGCGGTTGCCGCCGTCCTTCTGCTGCTGCGCATTGCCATTGCCGCCATTGCCGCGGCTGTCCTCGCGACGGTCCTTGCGGTCCTTGTTGCGATCCTTGTGGCGGTCACGGCGGCCGCCGTCCTGCGGCTGGCGTGCGGCGGGGGCCGGTGCGGGCGCCGGTGCCGGCTCGCCGCCAAAGATGCGCTTCAGCCAGCCAACGACGCCACCACTGGCGGCGGCCGGAGCTGCTGCGACCACCGGTGCCGGAGCGGGAGCTGCAGCCGGTTCCACTTCCTCACGCACCGGGGCGGGGGAGTTGTGCTTGACCTGGGTCACCACCGGCGGCGGGATGTTCAGCTGGCCCTTGGTCAGGGCGTGCACCGGCAGCTTGCGCGGCGTGCCGCGCTGGTAGCTCGGCCTGCCACTTTCCTCGCCCAGCTCGTTGTCGCGCAGGCGGGTGACGGTGTAGTGCGGGGTGTGCAGCTGCTCATCGGCGACGATCACGATCGGCGCCTCGTGGCGCTGCTCGATCTCGCGCAGCGCGCTGCGCTTCTCGTTCAGCAGGTAGTTGGCGATCTCCACCGGGGCCTGTACCAGCACCTGCCCGGTGTTCTCCTTCATCGCATGCTCTTCAGCAACGCGGATGATCGACAGCGACAGCGACTCGACGCTGCGCATGCGGCCATGACCGTCGCAACGCGGGCAGACGATCTGGCTGGATTCGCCCAGGCTCGGGCGCAGGCGCTGGCGGCTCATTTCCAGCAGGCCGAAGCGCGAGATGCGGCCGACCTGCACGCGTGCACGGTCGTACTTCAGCGCGTTGGCCAGGCGGTTCTCGACCTCACGCTGGTGCTTGTTGGAGGCCATGTCGATGAAATCGATCACCACCAGGCCGCCCAGATCGCGCAGGCGCAACTGGCGGGCCACTTCCTCGGCCGCTTCCAGGTTGGTCTGGAACGCGGTGTCCTCGATGTCGCTGCCCTTGGTGGCGCGCGAGGAGTTGACGTCGACGGCGGTCAGCGCTTCGGTCTGGTCGACCACGATCGAGCCACCCGACGGCAGGCGCACGTTGCGCTCGTAGGCGCCCTCGATCTGCGATTCGATCTGGAAGCGGTTGAACAGCGGGATATCGTCCTTGTAATGCTTGAGCTTGCGCAGGGTCTGCGGCATCACCTGCTGCATGAACTCCTTGGCGTGCTCGTACATCTCCTCGGTGTCCACCAGGATCTCGCCGATGTCGGCGCGCAGGTAGTCACGCAGGGCGCGCACGATCAGGCGCGATTCCTGGTAGATCAGGAACGGGGCCGGCTTGCTCAGGGCCGCTTCGGCGATCGCGCGCCAGACGTTCAGCAGGTAATCCAGATCCCACTGCAGCTCTTCCGCGTCGCGGCCAACGCCGGCGGTACGGATGATGACGCCCATTTCGTCGGGGATGTTCAGCTTGTCCAGGGCGTCCTTCAGGGCGGCCCGGTCTTCGCCTTCAATGCGACGGGAGACACCGCCGGCGCTGGGCGAGTTCGGCATCAGCACCATGTAGCGGCCAGCCAGGGAGATGAACGTGGTCAGGGCGGCGCCCTTGTTGCCACGCTCTTCCTTGTCGACCTGGACGACAATCTCCTGGCCTTCCTTCAGCAGTTCGCGGATACCGGCCTTGTTGTGGTCGACACCGGCCTGGAAGTAATCGCGGGAGATTTCCTTCAGCGGCAGGAAGCCATGGCGGCCACCACCGTATTCAACGAAGGCCGCTTCCAGCGAGGGCTCGATGCGGAAGATCCGGCCCTTGTAGATGTTGGACTTCTTCTGTTCCTTGGACGGCTGCTCGATGTCGATGTCATACAACGACTGGCCATCCACGATGGCAACACGCAGCTCTTCAGCCTGCGTGGCGTTGATCAGCATTCGCTTCATTGTTGCGTTCCTCGCAAGCGGCTACCGCGCGGAACGCCATGGAGTTTCGCCTCTGGACACGGTTCGCCGCCCATTCGCGCAAGCGCGGGGAGGGCGGCTTGGGTTTCCAGCGCTACGACACCACGGCAGGCCGCGGGAGCGCTTCAATTTTCTGGTTTTGGGTGTTGCAGGGCCGGAGGCAGCTGTCAGCCAGGCTGGAGCGCCGCACGGGACATGTTCAGCGCGACTGCGTGTCAGGCAATCGGCGATGGCCGGGAACGCCGGTGAGCCGCTAACATGGCCGCCCCGCGGGCGGTGGTCGCGCACTGTGCCGGATTCGTCGGAAGCTGGGCTTCTGGCCCTGAGTAACTTCCAACGAAATCAATCCCTTATCTCGCCCCCCGAGTGTAACAGAATAAACAGCCCGATGACTGCCCAAGACCCCACCACGCCGGCCGGCGACAAGCCTTCCGTGCGCATGATCACCGTTCCTGCCGATCGCGCAGGCCAACGCCTGGACAATTTCCTGCTCGGCCAGCTCAAGGGTGCCCCGCGCAGCCTGGTGTACAAGCTGGTCCGCAGCGGCCAGGTCCGCGTCAATGGCGGTCGCGCCAAGGCCGAGCGCAAACTGGAGGCCGGCGACGAAGTGCGTATCCCGCCGGTTCGTCTCGCCGAAGAGGGGGACAAGGCCGGCCCCCCGGAAGCGTTCATGCGCCGGCTGGAGCAGGCCATTGTTTTCGAGGACGCGCGCCTGCTGGCCCTGAACAAGCCGACCGGGGTCGCCAGCCATGGCGGCAGCGGCATCAGCTTCGGCGCCATCGAGACCCTGCGCGCACTGCGCCCGGGCCAGACCCTGGAGCTGGTCCATCGCCTGGACCGGGATACCTCGGGCCTGCTGATCGTGGCCAAGAAGCGCTCGGCGCTGAGTGAGCTGCAGGCGCTGCTGCGCGAGGACCATGGCGCCGGCATCCGCAAGCGCTACCTGACCCTGCTGGCCGGTCGCATGCCCGACGGGGTGATGACCGTCGATGCACCGCTGCATGTCGGCCTGCGCCAGGGTGGCGAGCGTCATGTGCAGGTCAACGCGATCGGCAAGGAATCGATCAGCCACTTCCGCGTGCTGGAGCGCAAGGGTGGGCATTCCTACTGCGAGGTGCGCATCGAGACCGGCCGCACGCATCAGATCCGCGTGCACGCCCAGCACCTGGGGCACCCGGTGGCCGGTGACGACAAGTACGGCGATCCTGCGGTCAACAAGCGGCTTCGTGAGCAGATCGGGCTGAAGCGCCTGTTCCTGCACGCGGCCTCGCTGGAGTTCGCGCTGGACGCGGGCAAGAGCCCGTACGTGCTGAACGCGCCGTTGGCCGATGAGCTGGTCGAGGCGCTGGATCGACTTCGCTGAAAATGATCAGGAAGCGCCGGGCCATGCCCGGCGGATGCGGGAAGAACTGTCGCCAGGCATGGCCTGGCGCTACCTGGGTTCGGTAGATCCACGCCATGCGTGGATGCGCCCTTCGGTGCCCCTCACCACTTGAACAGCACCAGGCTGATCGCCAGCGTGCCCATGCCGGCCACCAGCCCGTAGACCGTCTCGTGGCCCCTGGCATAGCGCTTGGCCGCCGGCAGCAGTTCATCCAGCGCCAGGAACACCATCACGCCTGCGATCAGCCCGAACACCCAGCCGAAGGTGGCGTGTGACAGCGACCCGGACAACAGTACGTAACCGATCGCCGCACCCACCGGCTCGGCCAGGCCCGACAGCAGGCTGGCGGTGAACGCATAGAGCTTGTTCTGGGTAGCGAAGTACACCGGCACCGCGATCGCGATGCCCTCGGGAATGTTGTGGATGGCGATGGCGAACGCCAGCGGCATGCCGACCGAGGGACTTTCCAGGGTGGCAAAGAAGGTCGCCAGGCCTTCCGGGAAGTTGTGCGCGGTGATCGCGATCGAGGTCAGCAGGGCGACCCGCTTCAGGTACTCGCGGCTGTTTTCGCGGAAGGCCGGGTCCTGCTTGTCCAGGCTGTCATGCGGGTTGGGAATGAAATGATCGATCAGCACGATCACCACCACACCCAGCAGGAAGGCGAGGGTGCCGTAGGTGAAGCCGGTGCGCTCGCCATAGGCCAGGGCGAACGAGGCAATGGACTTGTTGAGGATCTCCGACAGCGACACGTAGACCATCGCGCCGCCGGCAAAGGCCAGGCCGAAGGCCAGCAGGCGCGGGTTCGGGCGGCGCGAGAACAGCACCAGCAGGCTGCCGATGGATGTGGCCAGGCCCGCAGCAAGGGTGACCGCCAGGGCGATCCAGATGTTTTCGGGGGGAATCTGCAGCATGTACCGACGCAATCCTGGTCATCTGGGCAACCGCCCCGGCGGTGGCCGGGACGGCAAGGGCGAGGCGGGCGTCGGCTGGCCTCGTCGCTGTGGGGCGGTCAGCTGCCGCGGCGCAGGCTCTCTTCGATGGCGAAGCACTGGTCCGGCTTGGGTTGCGGCGGGTTGAAGCTGACCGGCACCTGGATGGTGGCCGGCACCGCTTCGCCATTGCGGGTGGCGGCCTTGAACTGCCAGCCCTGCACGGCGGTCTTTGCCAGTTCATCCAGCTGAGGGTTGCCGGCGCCGGTCAGCAGATTGACCTCGCTGGGCTTGCCGTCGGTGCCGATCACCACCTTGAACGTGCTGGTGCCACCCACGCCCATGCAGGCCAGCTCAAGCGGATACTGCGGCGGCGGTGTCTTCACCGCGGCCACTTCGGTGGGCGCTGCAGCCGGGGCTGCCGGCGGCTCGGAGGCACCGCAACCGGCCAGGCCGGCGGCGGCGAACAGGGACAGGCTCAGCAATCGCACGTTCATTTCACTTGCTCCGTCAGGGCCGAGGTCTTGGCCGCACAGATGAAGTCGTTCTCGCTCAGGCCGCCCACATCGTGGGTGGAGTAGCGCACGACGGCACGGTCATAGTGCACGCCGAGGTCCGGGTGGTGGTCCTCGCCGTGGGCGATCCAGGCCAGCGCGTTCACGAAGGCCATGGTCGCGTAGTAGTCCTTGAAGCGGAACGTGCGCACCAGCGCCTGGCCGGCCTCGGCCAGCTCCCAGCCGGGCACCTGCGGCAGCAGCTCGGCCAGGCGGGCCTCGCCCAGCTTGTGGTCGCTGCCTTTACGCGGCACGCAACGGGCCTGTGCCAGCGGAATCAGGTCGGACATGGGTTTTCCACCTCGTGTTGACTGAACAATGCGCCGGCCGGTGTATAAAACGAATGAGCGGCTAACGCTTACTTGGCTAGAATAGCCTGATGATCCAGATCTCCGACACTGCCCAGACCCATTTCCGCAAGCTGATCGAACGCGAGGGCGTGCCCGGCATGGGCGTGCGCTTGAGTGCGGTCGATCCTGGCACCTCGCGTGCCGACGCCCGGCTCGAGTTCGCCGAACCGGCCGACCTGCACGGCGACGAGTGGGCGGTCGACTGCGATGGCTTCACGCTCTATGTCGATTCCAGCAGCGTTGGCTGGCTCGACGGTGCGGAAATCGACATCGTGGCCAGCACCACCGGTACCCAGCAGCTGACCATCAAGGCCCCGCGGATCAAGGGTGAAGCGCCCGGTGATGCGGCCTCGCTGGTCGAGCGCGTGCATTGGGTGGTGGAAAACGAGGTCAACCCGCAGCTTGCCTCGCATGGCGGCAAGGTGGCCGTGCAGGAAGTTTCGGCCGACGGCGTGGTGCTGCTGCGCTTCGGCGGTGGCTGCCAGGGCTGCGGCATGGCGGATGTGACCCTCAAGCAGGGCATCGAGAAGACCCTGATGGGCCGCGTACCGGGTGTAACCGCCGTACGCGATGCCACCGACCACGACAGCGGCCACGCGCCGTATATTCCGCGCGGCAACGCGGCCTGACCGCCAACGCGTGCCTCTGCCCAGAGCCGAGCAACTCATCGACCTGCTGCTGGCGCGCCAGCAGCGACCGCCCATCCTTGAGAAGAAGACCGGCCTGCCGTACGGCTGGGCGATCTGGTTGCGCACGCTGACACCGTTGCCGCGCCCGTTCCACGCCCGCGAGGTGATCGCGGTGCTGCTGCCGCGGCCGTTGCTGGTGTCGCCCGGCAGGCTGCCAGCCCTTGGGCGCTGGGCCGCCGTGCGCCGCTTGTTCTGGCAGGACTGGGAGCCTGCACCCCGTGACCAGCGCTGGATGCGTTGGACCTCCGCGGTGGTCAGCGCGCTGCTGCATCTGCTGTTCTTCCTGCTGCTGCTGTGGGTGGCGGTGATCCGTACCACCTCGCCTGAAGAGGACGGTGCCGACGGCGAACGCGTGCAGATTGAATTTGTCGGCCGCGGTGCCCAGGAGGGCGGTGGCGAGCAATCAGGCGCGGAGGCCGCCGCCGCGTCGCCTGCCGGTGCCGCGGGCGAGGATGCCGGTGCGGCAACCGCCCCGCAACCACAGCCGCAGCCAGCGGCGGCCGCGCCGTCCCCTGCGGCGGCTGCAGCTGCGCCGGCTGCGCGCGTACCGCCGCCGGCCGAGGCCGAACCGGCGCCAGTGGCCACATCCCCACCGACACCGGTGCAGGCCACCGAGGTGGAGCAGGCAAGCACCGACTTCGTGGTACCACCGGTCGCGCTGCCGCGCACCGAGGTCAGCGTGGTTCCGCGCGACAACACACCCACCGTGCGCGAGCGCAGCGTGCAGCCGGTCCAGGCCGTGCCGATACCCGTGCCGGTGCCCGCTCCGTCGTTGCCGGTGCAGGCGCCACGCATCCGCGACGTGCAGGTGCAGGAGCGGGAGATCACCTCCGTTGAAGCCCCGGTGGCTGCACCGGCGGTGCGCAGTGCCGAAGTGCAGATCCGCGTGCCGCAGCGGGACGTGCAGGTGCGGGAACGCGAAGTACAGGCGGTGACTGATCCGCAGGTGCGCATGGCCACGGTGGCGGGGCGCGCACCAAGCGTGCGCGCTCCTGTTGGCAGGGACGTGCAGGTGCGCGAGCGTGCGGTTTCGGCCGCGCCGGCACCGTCAGCATCGACTTCCGATGCAAGCGCGACGACGCCGGTACCGGCGCCCTCTGCCGCGTCCTCGCAGAACAACGCACGCACGTCGCGTCCGGCGACCGCCGCTGCCGCTGCACAGGCGGGTGCGCGTCCAGCGCCGACACCTGGCAACTGGGCGACGCCGGCACGTGGCGACGACTGGGGTGCCTCCAGCCGCAACCGGGATGGCGCCACGCAGGGCGCGGCACACGCCAGCAGCACCGGCAAGGGTGACGGCCTGTTCAATGCAGATGGAAGCGTGCGGGTGGCAGGCCAGGACGGCGCCGGCCAGGTCGAGCGCGGTGCTCCGGGCGGTGCCAACGATGGCTGGAGCAAGGAGCGTATCGCCGAGTCCGGAAAATGGTTGAAGCGGCCGCCCTACGATTACACGCCTACCTCGTTCGACAAGTACTGGGTGCCACAGGAATCACTGCTGGCCGAATGGGTGCGCAAGGGTGTCAAGGCGATGGAAATTCCGCTACCTGGCACCAGCACGAAGATTTCCTGCGTGATCTCGATCCTGCAGGCAGGTGGTGGCTGTGGCCTGACCGATCCGAACATGCAGGACCAGCCGGCAGTGGCGCGGCCGCCGCCGGATATCCCGTTCAAGAGAGAGCTGCAGGAAGACAATGGGAGCCGCTAGCGGCTCCCATTGTCCACGCATGTTTCCTTATCCCCGCGCCGTTGGCGCGCCCCCTTGAACAACAAGGGGGCTCCTCGCCGGAGCCATTGCGGGCGGGGCGGCGGATTGCTTGGTAGATGCCAGCCTTGGTTGGCAGGAGTGCCGACCAAGGTCGGCCTCTACCGGAGCATTGCGTCTATTCGCGCTGCGCCAGGAACACCCAGAACGGCACGTCGCGGCCCAGCCAATCACGGCTGGCTTCATCCAGAATGTCCAGCAGGGTGTCGAAATCCTTGCCGGCGCCGGCACGCAGCGCATCGACATCGGCCAGGAACAACGCGTAGCCGTTGGCCGGCAGCCACTGCAGGTCGCGCAGGTTGTCCGACAGCGCATCCCAGTTGCCGCCGAAGCCCGCGGGGAAATCCATCTGCGCCGCCAGCCGCGCCAGCAGGGTGCGCTTGTCGCTCACGCCTTCCAGATCGATCCGTATCACCTTCAGGTCGGCGTCGCGCATCGCTGCCGCCAGCGCGCCGATGTCGCCGCTGTCGATGGCATAGACGCCGGCATTGTTGATGTCATGCAGGCCGAGGCCGAAATCATCGTGGCTCATTGACGTTCTCCGGAGGCCGGTACGGTGAAGCTGCGGAATGATTGGTAATGGTCGTCGGTGTAGTACCAGGCATCCGGCGGTTCGCCGCCGGTCACGATCCGGCGCGCGCCGCGGTTGCCTGCTCCGGGGGTATCGACGGTGTACTCGCGGTAATAGCCGCGCGGACGCTGCGGCAGTTGCTGTTCGCGGTTGCCGAAGGTGCTGCCGTCCTGGCGGTGCGGGAACGGGCCGCCGCGCTGGATCAGGGCGATGGTCTGTCGGGCCTCGGCCGGCAGGAACGCCGGCAAGCCATTGGCGGTGCTGCTGCTGCGCGCAGGCGCGGCGCTGGCCGACGGCGTGTTCTGCAGCCCGGGCGCGAACTGTGGCGGTGGCGGCCGCTGCAGGAAATGATTGACGACCAGCCCGAGCAGCAGCAGGGCGATGGCGGTGATCAACAGCCGGGGGTTGCGCATGGGCAGGAGCAGGCAAGGGGAGTGCAGGCACTGTAGCGCCTGTGCGCTGCACGATGCATGAGGGCGACATCGCCTCACCATGGCGTAACAATTGTCGGCATGCTCACCGGCAGGACGCAATTTCCTTTACATCCCCCTTGGTAATCTTGCGTTCTGTCCCCATCATTCACCGCGCACCGCCCGACGATGCCGTCGGGTGCCCTCGCTATCAGGAGATGCATCATGGCCTACACCCTGCCCAAGCTGCCCTACGCCTACGACGCGCTGGAACCGCATATCGATGCGGCGACGATGGAAATCCATCACACCAAGCATCACCAGACCTACATCAACAACGTCAACGCTGCGCTGGAAGGCACCGAGTACGCCGACCTGCCGGTCGAAGAACTGGTGAAGAAGCTGAAGTCGCTGCCGGAGAACCTGCAGGGCCCGGTGCGCAACAACGGTGGCGGCCACGCCAACCATTCGCTGTTCTGGACCGTGATGGCTCCGAACGCTGGTGGCAACCCGGTGGGTGATGTGGCCAAGGCGATCGACAAGGACCTGGGCGGTTTCGACAAGTTCAAGGATGCCTTCACCAAGGCTGCCCTGACCCGTTTCGGCAGTGGCTGGGCGTGGCTGAGCGTGACCCCGGACAAGAAGGTCGTGGTCGAAAGCAGCGGCAACCAGGACAGCCCGCTGATGGAAGGCAACACGCCGATCCTCGGCCTGGACGTGTGGGAACACGCCTACTACCTGAAGTATCAGAACCGTCGCCCGGAATACATCGGCGCGTTCTTCAACGTCATCGACTGGAACGAAGTCGAGCGTCGTTACCAGGAAGCGATCGCCTGATCGCGGTGACGGAATGAAATGAAAAGGCCGGGGGAGACCCCGGCCTTTTTGTTTGCCTGCCGATGCATCCGCCGGGCATGGCCCGGCGAGCGCAGCGCAACGGTTATTCGGTGGTTGCCGGTACACCCTGCAGGCGCAGCGTTGCCATCACGCCCAGGCGCAGGCCGGGCAGGTCGCCGTCGGCGGGAAGCGCGATCGCCTGCTGGCGGATGCCGCCGAAATGCTTGACCTGGAACAGCACGTCCAGGCCATGCCCGCTGGCGCCGCCTCCGCTGGCCGCCGCTTCCGGGCGGCCGCCGGGGTTGCGGCGGGCCGGCTGGAAACCGGGCGTGCTGCGTACCAGTTCGACGGTGCTTGCGGAAAAATCGCCTGCAATCAAGCTGGGCATGCCGTCGGCCGTCGCGCTGATCCAGGTCATCAGGTCGCTGGTCTGGTGCAGTCGTGCGGTGGCGTCATCCGGATCCGGGCGCAGCCGGGCGACATACACGTTGATGTCATCCTCGCCCAGGCGCAGGCGCATCATGCCGGCCGCGCTGAAGGTGCCGGGGGGATGCAGCAGCGTGACGCCATCTTCGCTGACCGGCAGCCGGGTCAGCATCGCATTGCCGTGCCGGATCGCTTGGCTGGGCGGGTCGGCAGTGACGAAATCGCAGCTGTAGCGCAGGCGGCTGGCCAACCAGCATGCTGGGTTGCGCCCTTGCTGCTGCAGCACCTGTTGCACCGAGATGACATCCGGCTGCAGGCTGCCCAGCAGCTGCAGCACCTGTTCGCGGCGCTGCTTCCACTGGCCTTCGTCGCGGCTGGGCAGCTCCAGCGCAGCGACGGTCAACTGGCGCACTTCCACGGCCGTGCCTGTGGCCGGCGGTGCCTGCGGCCGTGCAAACGCCGGCATCGCCAGCAGCAGGGCAAGGCAGCTGAGCACGATGCGGGCAGAGGGGTGGGGGCGCATAACGATAAGTTTACGCTTTTGTCGTGGAGGTTCCGTGACTTCCGGCAGGGCCGGGCATGCCTGCCATGCTTTGGCGCGGCTGTCATGCAGCCCTGCAGCGTGCTTCGGGCGCACAGGTTCCGGTACTCTTGCGCCTTTCGTTTTGCAGGAATGCCTTACAGGATGAGCCACGACGCAGTCGCCCCCATCGCCGGCCAGGGAAAGATGCCGCGCCAGATCCCGTACATCATCGGCAATGAGGCCTGCGAGCGGTTCAGTTTCTACGGGATGCGCAACATCCTGGTGCAGTTCCTGATCACCTCGCTGCTGCTGCAGGAAATCACTGCAGAGGGCCGCGCCGGTGAAGCCAAGGACATCATGCACAGCTTCATGATCGGCGTGTATTTCTTCCCGCTGCTCGGTGGCTGGCTGGCCGACAGGTTCTTCGGCAAGTACCACACCATCCTCTGGTTCAGCCTGGTCTACTGCGTGGGCCACCTGTGCCTGGCGCTGTTCGAGGGCAGCCGCGGTGGCTTCTTCCTCGGCCTGGGCCTGATCGCGCTGGGCGCCGGTGGCATCAAGCCGCTGGTGGCCTCGTTCATGGGCGACCAGTTCGACCAGAGCAACAAGCACCTGGCCAAGTTCGTATTCGATGCCTTCTACTGGATCATCAACTTCGGCTCGCTGTTCGCCTCGCTGCTGATCCCGCTGGTGCTGAAGAACTGGGGCCCGCAGTGGGCGTTCGGCATCCCGGGCATCCTGATGTTCATTGCCACCTTCGTGTTCTGGCTGGGCCGCAAGCGCTACGTGCTGGTGCCGCTGCCGCCGAAGGATCCGCATTCGTTCGCCAACGTGGTGCGCACGGCGCTGACCACGCGCATCGCCGGCCAGGGCCGTCCGGGCCTGGTCATCGCGATCACCGGCTTCGTGCTGGCAGTGGCTTCCTTCGGGCTGGTCGGTTCGCTGGGCATCGTCATCTGCCTGTGCCTGGCGCTGGTTGCGATCCTGGCAGGCGTGGGTGGCGGCACCTGGCTGCAGCTGGACCGCGCCCGCGGCCAGCATCCGGCCGAGGCGGTGGAGGGCGTGCGCTCGGTGCTGCGCGTGCTGGTGATCTTCGCCCTGACCACGCCGTTCTTCTCGCTGTTCGACCAGAAGGCATCGACCTGGGTGCTGCAGGGCCAGCAGATGCAGATGCCGAGCTGGTTCACCGCCTCGCAGATGCAGGCGCTGAACCCGCTGCTGGTGATGATCCTGATTCCGTTCAACAACCTGGTGCTGTATCCAACCCTGCGCCGCTTCGGCTTCGAGCCGACCGCGCTGCGCCGGATGACCGCCGGCATCGCCTTCAGTGGCCTGGCCTGGATCGTGGTAGGTGGCATCCAGGTGGTGATGGATGGCGGCAACGCGATGTCGATCTTCTGGCAGATGCTGCCCTACGCACTGCTGACCTTCGGTGAGGTGCTGGTGTCGGCGACCGGCCTGGAGTTCGCCTACAGCCAGGCGCCGCAGGCGATGAAGGGGGTGGTGATGAGTTTCTGGAACCTGACCACCACCATCGGCAACCTGTGGGTGCTGCTGTCCAACGCGGCGGTACGCAACGACACGGTGACCCACAAGATCGCCAGTACCGGCTTGAGCGAGGCGGCATTCCTGATGTTCTTCTTCGCCGGCTTTGCGTTCGTGGCGGCGTTGGCCTTCGGTTGGTATGCCAAGCGCTATCGTATGGTCGACAACTACCGTACCGCCTGAGCCTGACATGACCCCCGTCAATCTGCTGTTGATCGCCATCACCGCCATCCTGTCGTGGATGGCGTTCAACAACCGCAAGCTGGCCGACCGCCTGATCCTGTGGCCGCCGGCGGTGGACCGCCACCGCCAGTACGACCGCCTGGTCACCTATGGCTTCATCCACGCCGACTGGTCGCACCTGATCTTCAACATGATCACCCTGTTCTTCTTCGGGGGATTCATCGAGAGCGTGATGGTGCAGCTGACCGGCAGCTACCTGACCTATCCGGCGTTCTATATCGGGGCGCTGGTGGTTTCGATCCTGCCCAGCTACCTGAAGAACCAGAAGAATCCGAACTACCTGAGCCTCGGCGCGTCCGGTGCGGTGTCGGCGGTGCTGTTCGCCTTCATCCTGATCAAGCCGTGGTCGATCATCCTGGTGTTCTTCATCCCGGCACCGGCCATCGTGTACGCCGCGTTCTACGTCGGCTACAGCATCTGGATGGACAAGCGCGGCGGCGATCGCATCAACCACAGCGCGCACCTGGCAGGTGCCGCGTTCGGCGTGATCTTCATGCTGGCCATGCAGCCGAGCATCTTCACCCACTTCCTGCGTGAGCTGTCCAACCCGACCTTCCGCCTCGGCGGCGGTTGAGGTCTGGCGGGGTCGGATCCGATGGATCCGGCCCCCTCGGGGTCGCCGCCCCGATCCGGGTCAGGCCCGGGTTTCCTGCCCGTAGGTATCCAGCAGGCGGGAAAACACTTCCTCGCCGATGCTCTGGAACGCCTGGTCTTCAGTCTGGCCTTCCACGGCAAGCTGCAGCAGGCCCTCCAGCAGGGCGTGGTCAGGGTCGGTATGGGAATCGCTCGGGGTCATGACGGGCCTCCACGGCAGGTCGCAAAGTCAGCTTTCGCAAGGGCCATGCCAGCGTGGCGCACCCCTGCAGAGGGGTTAGCGGCAGCCCCGGCTGGAGCTTGAGGGGCAACAACTGACGTATTCGGCCGCGACTTGCCCCTGTTCAGGCTTCACGCGATCATGGCGCCCGCCTGCGCACCATCCACGCAGTCGCCGCAGGAGACAGTCCCATGGCTTCGGTCACGCCCCCCGGTCTGGCTTACGAGGTCGAACACGATCAGGCAAACCATCGTTTCACCGCGCATGTCCGCGGGCAGGTGGCACTGCTGGAGTACCAGATCAAACGCAGGCGGATGGTCATTACCCACACCGAGGTGCCCGAGGCGATTGCCGGGCGCGGCATTGCCGGTGAGTTGACCCGCGTTGCGCTGCGGTTCGCCCGCGAGAAGAAATACAAGGTCGTGCCGGCATGTGCCTACGCCGAGGCGTTCCTGCAGCGGCACGAGGAATATCACGATCTATTGGTAGGCTGAATCCAGCGGGCCACGCTTCAGCCAGGGCAGGCGATGATGTATGAACATGAACAGGGGATCCCGATGAAGATTGGAAACAACCGGCCACTGCGCGCGAGCGTGCTGGCCGGCGCGGTGGGCGTGTTGCTGCTGGCGGGTTGCCAGCGTGAAAACGAGGCGGCACCGGCCGCCGACGCAGCGCCTGCGGTCGACGCTCCGGCCGTCGCACAGGCGCCTGCCGCGGAAGCACCGCTGGACCTGCGCGACGTGATCGAGAACAACGAACGCGAAGTGGTCGGGATCAGCTACCCGGCAGGTATCGACCGCTACCCGGGCCTGGCGCGTGCGCTGCAGGACTACGCTACCGCTGCGCGCAGCGACCTGCAGCAGGCGCTGGACGGGTTGGGCAACGACAAGCCGACCATGCCGTACGAGCTTTCCCTGAGTTTCGAGAAGCTGCTGGAAACCCCGCAACTGGTGGTGGTGAGTGCCGATGGCAGCCGCTATACCGGTGGCGCCCACGGCGAGCCGTTGGTGGCGCGTTTTGTCTGGCTGCCGGCCCAGCAGCAGATGCTGAGTGCCGACAAGCTGGTGGCCGACGCCAAGGGCTGGAAGGCGATCAGCGATTTCGTCGCCGATCAGCTGCGCGAGCGCGTGGCCACCCGCCTGAGCGGTGAGGACATGGACCCGGCCCAGCTGCAGGAATCACTGCGCAATGCGTCGCGGATGATTGCCGATGGCACCGGGCCGCAGGCCGACAATTTCAGCCAGTTCCAGCCGGTCACCGATCCGCAGGGCCATATCACCGCGCTGCGTTTCGTATTCCCGCCCTACCAGGTGGGTCCATACTCGGATGGCACCCAGACTGCCGATGTGCCGGCGGCGGTGCTGTTGCCACACGTGGCCAAGGACTACGTGGAGCTGTTCGCACGCGGGTAACCGCAGAGGCAGGAGGAGGCGTGGATACAGGGTTGCAGGAGCGGGTTGCCGGCCTGCTCCAGGAAGCCGGGGTCCAGATCGATGGAACCCGGCCGCAGGATATCCAGGTGCATGACCCGCGCTTTTTCGCGCGGGTCATGGCGCACGGCTCGCTCGGGCTGGGCGAAAGCTACATGGACGGGTGGTGGGATGCCAACGTCCTGGATGAATTTCTTGTCCATCTGATGCAGGCGCATCTGGACGAGCGCGTGCATGGCTGGCGTGAGGTGGCAGACGCCTTGAAGGCGCGGCTGTTCAATCTGCAGGCCGGCCAGCGCAGTTATGAAGTGGGCCGCCGCCATTACGACCTCGGCAATGATCTGTACCAGGCGATGCTTGGCCGGCGCCTGGTGTACAGCTGCGGCTACTGGCGCCATGCCGATGAGCTCGATGCCGCGCAGGAAGCCAAGCTGGATCTGGTCTGCCGCAAGCTCGGGCTGCGTCCCGGTCAGCGCGTGCTTGATATCGGTTGTGGCTGGGGCGAGGCGCTGAAGTTCGCCGCCGAGCGCTACGGTGTCAGCGGGGTCGGGGTGACCATATCGCAGGAGCAGGCCGATTTCGCCCGTGAGCTGTGCGCCGGGCTGCCGATCCAGATCCGCCTGCAGGATTACCGCGAACTGGATGAGCCATTCGACGCGGTGTTCTCGATCGGCATGTTCGAACATGTCGGCGACAAGAACTACAGCAGCTTCTTCGAGGTGGCACGTCGCTGCCTGTCATCGCGCGGGCTGCTGCTGTTGCACAGCATCGGCAGCAACATCTCGCGGCATCGCACCGATCCCTGGATCGCGCGCTACATCTTCCCCAATTCCATGCTGCCGTCGGCGGTGCAGATCACCAGGGCCTTCGAAGGGCACTTCGTGCTTGAGGACTGGCACAACTTCGGTGCCGACTATGACCTGACCCTGCAGGCGTGGCGACGCAACGTCGAGGCGACGTGGCCGGCCCTGGACGCGCAGCGCTACGACGAGCGCTTCCGTCGCTTGTGGCGGTTCTACCTGGCGGGGTCGATGGCAACGTTCCGTAGCCGGCATGCGCAGCTGTGGCAGCTGGTGCTGTCGCCGCAGGGCGTACCGGGTGGCTACGTGGCGCCGCGCTGACCGGAACGGGCATGCACGCATGGCGTGGATCCACGGGAACCACGCAGCCAGGCGGTAGATCCATGCCATGCGTGGATGGCGCACAAGAAAAACCGCCCGGTTTCCCGGGCGGTTTTCATTTCACACTACCGCACTGGCAATCAGTTGCCGGCGCCGGTCAGGCCACGCTTTTCCAGCAGCGGTTCGATCTGCGGCTCGTGGCCGGCGAAATCGCGGAACAGCTGCATCGCATCCACGCTGCCGCCCTTGGACAGCAGGGTCGCGCGGAAATGGTCGCCGTTCTTGCGGCTCAGGCCACCGTTGTCGTTGAACCACTTCTGGGTGTTGGCGTCGAGCACCTCCGACCAGATGTAGGCGTAGTAGCCGGCCGAGTAGCCGCCCATGATGTGGCTGAAGTACGGGGTCTTGTAGCGCGGCGGGACCGGCGCGTAGTAGATGCCGTCCTTCTCCAGCGCGGCGCGCTCGAAGGCCATCACGTCCTTGGCGGCCGGCACCTGGTCCGGGCCGATCTGGTGCCAGCGCTGGTCCAGCATGGCCGCACCCAGATATTCGGTGGTGGCAAAGCCCTGGTTGAACTTGGCCGCCGCCAGCACCTTGTCCAGCAGCGCCTGCGGCATCGCCGAACCGTTCTGGTAGTGCTTGGCGTAGTTCTTCAGGATGGCCGGGTTGTCGGCCCACATCTCGTTGACCTGCGAGGGGAACTCGACGAAGTCGCGCGGCACGGCGGTGCCCGAGAAGTACGGGTACTTCACGTTGGAGAACATGCCGTGCAGGGCGTGGCCGAACTCGTGGAAGGTGGTGCTCACCTCATCCCAGGTCAGCAGGGTCGGCTGGCCGGCCGGCGGCTTGGGGATGTTGAGGTGGTTGGCGACCACCGGCTTGAAGCCGGTCAGCTTGGACTGCGAGACGTACGAGTTCATCCATGCACCGCCACGCTTGGAGGCGCGTGCGTACGGATCGAAGATGAAGATCGCCAGCTGGCTGCCGTCGGCATCGAACACGTCGTAGACGGTGACGTCGTCGTGGTAGACCGGCAGGTCGGTGCGCTGCTTGAAGGTCAGGCCGAACTCCTGGCCGGCCGCGTAGAACACGCCGTTCTCCAGCACGTTCTTCATTTCGAAGTACGGCTTCAGCTGCGATTCGTCGAAGTTGTACTTGGCCTGGCGCACCTTCTCGCTGTAGAACGCCCAGTCCCACGGCTCAAGGGCGAAGGTCTTCTTGCCGGCGGCCTTCTGTTCCTTGTCGATCATCGCCTGCAGGTCGGCGGCTTCGCGCTTGGCGTTGGCCACGGCGGCCGGGGCCAGCTTGCCCAGCATCGCGTTGACCGCTTCGGGGGTCTTGGCGGTCTGGTTGGTCAGGTTGTAGGCGGCAAAGTTCGGGAAGCCCATCAGCTTGGCCTTGTCGGCACGCAGCTGCATGATGCGCGACACCAGCGCGGTGTTGTCGAAGTCACCGCCGCGGCTGCCGCGGGTGGTGGAGGCTTCGTAGATCTTCTGGCGCAGGGCGCGGTTGGCCAGGTTGGTCAGCGGCGGCTGGCCGGTGGTGTTGAGCAGGGTGATCACGTACTTGCCGTCCAGGCCACGGGCCTTGGCGGCTTCGGCAGCGGCAGCGATCTGCTCCTTGGACAGGCCGTCCAGCTCCTTGACGTCGTTGACGGTGATCGCCGAGGCGTTCACTTCAGACTGCACGTTCTGGCTGAACTTGGTGCCCAGGTTGGCCAGTTCGGCGTTCATTTCCTTCAGCTTGGTCTTGTCAGCCTCGGACAGCTTGGCGCCGGCGCGCACGTAGTTGTCGTAGTACTTCTCGACCAGGCGCACGCCTTCGGCGTCCAGGCCCAGGGTGGTGCGGCTGTCGTACAGGGCCTGGATGCGGGCGAACAGCTTGCCGTTCAGCGCGATCGCATCGCTGTGCGCGGCGAACTTCGCCGAGTAGTCGGCCTGCAGCTTCTTGCGGGTGTCGTTGGTGTCGGCGCCGACCAGGCTGAAGAACACGGTGGTCGCGCGATCCAGGGTGTCACCGCTCTTTTCCAGGGCGATGATGGTGTTGTCGAAGGTCGGCTTGGCCTTGGTGTTGGCGATGGCCTCCACTTCCTTCAGCTGCTGCGCCATGCCGGCGTCGAAGGCCGGGGCGAAGTCGCTGTCCTTGATCTTGTCGAACTGCGGGAAGTGCAGCGGCAGGGGGCTGTCGGCGAAGAACGGGTTGGCCTGCTGGGCGTTGCTGGCGGCGGCCGGGGTGGCGGCGCTGGCAGCGTAGGCGGGCAGGGCAAGGCCGAGGGTCATGGCCACGGCAAGGGCAAGACGGGTGGTCAAGGTCGATACTCCGGTAAGGCAAACAAGGGCCCGAGGGTAACCCGGTCCGGCGCGCCCGCACTTGTGTCAAAAGGCATGCTGGCGCTGCCGCGCAGCCGTAGAACCACCCCATCGGTGGCGGCCCGGGTACCATGCAATCACCGCCCCTGGACCTGCCGTCATGCCCACCGCCTACGACTTCAGCTTCCGCGACCTCGATGGCCAGCCGCAGTCGCTGGCGCAGTACCAGGGGCGCCCCCTGCTGCTGGTCAACGTGGCCAGCCGCTGCGGTTTCACCCCGCAGTACACCGGGCTGGAGCAGCTGTGGCAGGACTACCGTGATCGCGGGCTGGTGGTGGTCGGCTTCCCCTGCAACCAGTTCGGCGCGCAGGAGCCGGGCGATGCCGCGCAGATCCGCCAGTTCTGCTCGCTCGACTACCCGGTCAGTTTCCCGCTGTCGCAGAAGATCGAGGTCAACGGCGCGGGCGCCGACCCGCTGTGGGCATGGCTGTCGCATGAAAAGCGCGGGCTGCTGGGAATTGCCAGGATCAAATGGAACTTCAGCAAGTTCCTGCTCGACCGCCAGGGCCAGGTGGTGGCGCGCTACGCGCCGACCACCACCCCGGAGCAGCTGCGCAGCGCGGTAGAAGCGCTGTTGTAGCGGGCCCCCGGGCGGGGCGGCCGGAGGCGCCGAGGGGGACGCGCGCGCGGGCCCCCGCGCGGCGGCGGCCGGCGTGTTGTAGAGA
>NZ_JBRRDR010000023.1:0-65369 GCF_056759755.1 Stenotrophomonas sp. STEN046 | reverse complement strand
CTGGTGCTTGAACTCATCGGTGTAGCTACGGCGGGTGATACGGGACATAAGGGACCTCCAAGTGCGATCAAAGTATCGCTTCTTGGCGTCTGCCTACGGGGAGCCAGATCAGTCCGCCGCATGGATGCGGCGGCCAAGCCTCCAGGGACGGATTCACGGCGTCCCCCGCGAGCCCAACCCGACCGCCCCACTCGCGGCTTCTGCTTTCAGCGACCAACCCGAACCCACCCACGAGGGGCTGCGCCGTTGGCTGGAATCTACAACCCGATGCCCGCGTCGCCTTCCGGTTCCAGTGCCTTCACCAGTACCGCCGCCTGCGTGCGGCTGTGACATTCGAGCTTCTTCAGGATCGCGGTGACATGCACCTTCACCGTGTTTTCGGCCAAGCCCAGCGTGTAGGCGATCTGCTTGTTGAGCAGGCCATCGGCCAGGCACAGCAGCACGCGGAACTGCTGCGGCGTCAGTTGTGCCAGACGGCTGGCCAGCAGCGCATCGGCCTCGGATCGCTCGGCCGCCATCGCCGGGAACCACAGCCCGCCATCGAGCACCGCCTGCACCGCCTCGCCGATGGTCTCGGCCGGTGCCGACTTCGGAATGAAACCGGCGGCACCGAACTGCTGGGCGCGGCGGATTACCCGCGGATGGTCGTTGGAGGACAGGATCACCACCGGAATGTCCGGGTGCGAACCGCGCACATGCAGCAACGCGGAGAATCCATGCGCGCCCGGCATCGTCAGGTCCAGCAGCACCATATCCACATCGGGCTGGACATCCAGCGCCTCGGCCAGGGCATCGGCGCTGGCCACCTCGCGCACCTGCACCAGCGGCAGGCTCTGCCGCAACGACTGCACCACTGCCGAACGCAGCAGCGGGTGGTCATCGGCGATCAGGATGGTGTATTCGCTCATGGGGCAAGTTTGGCATGTCGCCGACCACCATGTCCTCCTCCTCGTCCGTGGACTTCTTCTTGAACAGCGCCCACTCGGCTCTGGCCTCCCAATGCAGCATCCGGCCCAGTGCAACGCCGTAGGCCAGCAGAATCAGCGCAATGAAACAGGCGTAGCCAATCGGCCCCACCAGGAAGAACAGCATCTGCGAATAAGGGCCCGCCGGCCGATCCAGATCGATCCGTGTCTCATGTGAGCGCCGCATGTCCTGAAGGTCGAGCAGCATGGCCGAGTAGGCCTTGCTCTCCATCACCGTCTGGTATCGATCTCCCACGAGCAGATGCCGATGATTGGAATAAACAACGTCCGCCAACCCGCAGTTGATCGCGCGATCACCCGATGCTTCCTTGCGCGAATGGATGCACTGGCCGACTGCATCAATGGCGTGATCGAACTGCTGCCACTTCATGGCCTTGAGATAGAAAGACAACCTCTGGTTGCTTTCCTGCTCGGACATCTGCAGCAGGTAAGCAAACGTGCTCCATGTCATCAGCGCAAATGCAGCCCCCAGCAGCGTGATGAAAACCAGCCTTCGCAGACGGTCACGCGCGGACCAGCGAATGACTCCATCAGCAGCACTGCCCAACTGACCTGCAATTGCAGCCACTTCTTTGACGTCCATGTACCACCCTCGATCAACAGTACTGAAGGCAGTATCGGCAGACACCGGGCAATCCGAAGTTGCGATCAGCGCCCCGCCGGCTGCACGCTGCTGCGCCAGGCATCGAGGAACTGGCGGCGCTTGAGCGCGTCCAGGTACACCAGCAGGCCGGGGCCGAGCTGGATCGGGCGGCGGCTGCGCCCCGGTGCATCCTCGCCGCGCGCATTGCCGGTCACGATCGGCATCAGCCGCGCCTGCCGCGACAGCACCTGCTGGCCGCGCGGCGACAGCAGGTAGTCGAGGAAGCGGCGTGCCTCCTGCGGGTGCGGGCCGGTGCGCGGGATCACCGCCGTGCGCAGCATCACCAGTGTGTAGTCCTCCGGCTCGACGATGGCCAGCGGTGCACCGGCATCGATGCGCGCCTGTGCGTAGGAGCCGAGCACGTTGTAGACCAGCGACAGCTGGCCGCTGGCCACCTGGTCCAGCAGCACCCCGGTGCGTTCTTCGCGCACCACGGCGTTGTCGCCCAACGCGCCCAGCAGCGCACCGGCGATACTGCCGCGCTGTGCATCCTGGGTCGCCAGCAGGTAACCCACACTGCTGCGTTCGATGTCGTAGGTGCCGACCTTGCCACGCAGCGGTGCGTCTTCCGCGCGCAGCAGGTCCAGCAGCTGTCGGCGTGTTTTCGGCACCTTCCCGGCGGGCAGCCGGCGGGTGTTGTAGACCATCACCACCGGCTCGTAGCTGATGCCGAAGGCCTCACCGCGCCACTGCGCCCAGGCCGGCAGCGCCGCCGTCTGCGCCGAGCGGTGCGGCAGCGCATGGCCGTCGTTGACCAGCTTGGTCTGCAGGTCCATGCCGCTGGAAATCAGCAGGTCCGGCGAGGCAGGCCCGGCCCGGTCATGCAGGTAACGCGCGTACAGGTCCTGGGTGATGATGTCTTCGTACACCACCGTAGTGCCGGGATGCAGCCGCTGGTAGTCGGCGATGACTTCGGCGAACACCTCGATATCGGTGGTGCCATGGATGCGCAGCTGTGCCGTGCCAGTGCCCTGCGCAGGGAAGCGGCGGACATCGCCGGGCGCGGCCAGCGCCGGCAACGCCAGCAGCAGGGCAAGACCGGCAACAAGCAAGCGGATCATCGGCTGCTCCACGGCAGGCGGATGGTGGCAACCAGGCCACCCTGCGGGCGGTTGCTGAGATCGATCCGGCCACCGTGACTGTCGACCACGCGCTTGACGATGGCCAGGCCAAGACCCGCCCCCCCGGAAGGCGCACCTTCGCCGCGCGCGAAACGCTCGAACACACGCTCGGCATCGGCGGCGGCGATGCCCGGACCATGGTCGGCGATGGTCAGGACGGCCTGCCCACCGTCAACCGCCAAGGCAATCTGCAGCGGACCGTCGCCGCCGTACTTCAGTGCGTTGTCCACCAGGTTCTTGATCGCTTCGCGCAGCAGCAGCGCATCGCCGTGCACACGCACGGGCTCAGCGGTCATCGCCAGCTGCACGCGCGGCGCCGGGCCCGCCTGTGGCAGGGCTTCGTGCAGCGCCTGGTGCACGGTTTCGGCAAGATCGACGGTGGCAAAACGCTGCAGGTGCGAACGGTGGATCACGCTGGCATCGCTGAGCAGCTGGTTGAGCAGCCGGCTCATATGGGTGGCGTTGCGTTCGATGGCCAACAGGCTGCGACGCATGTCCTGCGGATCGTCATCATCCAATGCCAGCTGCGCCTGCGCGCGCAGCGCCGCCAACGGCGTACGCATCTGGTGCGCGGCCTCGGCCATGAACGCGCGCAGGGTTTCATTGCTGCTGGACAGGCGCTCCATGAAACGGTTCAACGCGGCCACCATCTGGTCCATCTCGCGTGGCACGCGCGCATCCAGCGGTTTCAGGTCGGACGGTTCGCGGCGTGACAGTTCGCGCTCGACCCGTACCAGCGGGCGGAACGCACGATGCACGCCAAAGGCCACCAGCGCCAGCAACAGCCCCGACAGCACCCCGATGGCCAGCAACGCGCGATTGACCAGGTCCTGCGCCACCGCCTCACGCGCACGCCGGGTCTGGCCAACCTGGACCTGCACCTCGCCCTGTGCGGAGGCGGCGGCGAAGCTGCGGCTGACCACCACGAAGCGCACGGTTTCGCCGCTGTAGGCCGCATCGAACAACTGCGGCTGGGCACCGGGCCTGCGCGGCGATGCGGGCAGATCAGCGTAGCCGGTGATCAGCGCGCCGCGGCTGTCGGCCACGCGGTAGAACACGCGGTCCTCAGGCGCCATCGCCAGCAGGTCCAGCGCCGCGTACGGCAGATCGACCTGCCACTGGCCATCCACCAGCGCCACCGAATCGGCGATGGACAGCGCCGAGGAGACCAGCAGGTGATCGTAGGAGCGGTTGGCGGCACGCTGGCCGTAATCGCGTGCGGCAAACAGCAGCGCCACCGCGAACACGGCCAGCAGCGCGCCGAGATACAGCAGCAGGGTGCGCCGCAACGAACCCGGCACGGGATTGGCAGGAATCTCAGCTGTCGCCATCGGCACTGTCCGGGCTGGCTTCCAGCAGGTAGCCGACGCCGCGCACCGTGCTGATCCGCAGCGGCGCGCCTGCCAGCTTCTTCCGCAATCGGCCTATGTACAGCTCAATGGCATTGGGTCCGGCCTCGTCATCGAAGCCGAACAGGCCATTGCCGATTTCGTCCTTGCCAACCACCTGGCCGAGACGCCCGACCAGGATCTCCAGCAGCCGGTACTCACGGTTGGGCAGTTCGATCGGCTCGCCGTCCAGGGTCACCCGGTGTGCGGCGTTGTCGAACTGGAAGCCACCGATCTGCACCACTTCGGTGGCCTGCCCGCGTGCACGTCGCAGCAGCACCCGGCAGCGCGCTTCGAACTCGCGGAAATCGAAGGGTTTGCCCAGATAGTCATCGGCGCCCACGTCCAGCGCCTGCACGCGATCTTCGATGCCATCACGCGCGGTCAGCATCAGCACCGGGGTGCTGTCGCCGCGTTCGCGCATGCCGGCCAGCACGCGCAGGCCGTCCAGCTTGGGCAGGCCGATGTCCAGCACGACCAGGTCGAAGCTCTGATAGCGCAGCACGCTGGCCGCGGCCAGGCCGTCGGCCTGCCAGTCCACCGCGTGCCCACTGCGGCGCATGCGACGGATGATCGCATCGGCCAGGTCCGGGTTGTCTTCGACCAGCAGCAGGCGCATGGGCACGGGGGTGGGAGGGGAAACGAATGCTACCGCGTGGAGCGGGATGGCGTCCGCCGGGCCATGCCCGGCGAGCGCAGCGGCAGCGATTTTCGCTGCGCTGCACAAACCGCTGACAGGACGATGACAGCTTGGCCGACACAGACTGCGGCCGCGCACCATCCGGTGCCCACGATTGCCGCGCGCCTGGCGTGCACCTGGGAGGGTTTGTGGAATTCAAGTTTGCCTGGCAGCGTCCCGCCGCCGTGATGGCCCTGGCTGCGCTGGCCGCGCCGGCCTTCGCCGAAGACGAGCGACCGGTCACCGCCACTGTCGGCGGCCGCCTGCATCTGGACTTTGCCACCTTCGACAACGACAACCGGGGCACCCCGAACAAGGATGACACCGAGATCCGTCGTGCATGGCTGGACGTATCGGGCAAGTTCTTCGTGGTCGACTACAAGCTGGAAGCCGATTTCTCCGGTGACCGCGTCGAAGCCAAGGATGTCTACCTCAGCCGCAGCTTCGGCGATGCCGGTCGCCTGACGGTGGGCCAGTTCAAGCAGTATTTCTCGCTGGATGACCGCACCGGCTCCAACTACGGCAGCTTCCTGGAGCGCGGCAACGCCGGCACCACGCTGGCGCCGTTGTACCGGCTGGGCGCGTCGTGGCAGGCCAATCCCGGTGATTTCACCTGGGCAGCCAGCGTCTACAGCCTGGAAAGCATCGATGCCTGGCAGGTGAAGGGCCGCGCCGCCGGTGGCCGCGTGACCTGGGCACCGGCCCCCAGCGAAGGCGATGTGCTGCACCTGGGCCTGTCGCTGGCCCGCGAGGCGTACGACAACCCGGGTGGCAACGGCACGCCGGGCCTGAAGATCCGCCCGCGCCCGGCCGGCCACCTGTCCGATGAGAGCCGGCTGACCCTGGTCGATTTCTCTGCCGGCCGCGATACCGACGTCAACAAGTGGTCGCTGGAGTACGCGCAGGTGCGCGGCCCGCTGTCGTGGCAGGGCGAGTTCAGCGGTGCCACCTTCGACGATGGCGCCCAGCGCGGCGATGTCATGGCCGCCTACGGCATGCTCAGCTGGTTCGTCACTGGCGAAAGCCGCAGCTATGACCGCAAGACCGGCCGCTTTGCCCGGGTCAAGAACATCCGCCACAAGGCTGGCGCCTTCGAAGTGGCGCTGCGCTATGACCAGATGTGGGGCGCCCAGCACCTGGATGGCGCACCCGATCTGCGCCGCGGCAGCACCGAAGGCTGGACGCTGGGTGGCAACTGGTACCTGCGCGACAACCTGCGTTTCATGCTCAACGTGATCGAAAGCCGCAACCGTGACCGCCTGGCCGGGGTGACGGTGGACCGCACACGCGCGGTCACCGGCCGCCTGCAGTTCGACTTCTAGGCAACAGCCCCTTCCACTCCCCCACATCCTGATTCTTCAAGGAGTCCGCAGATGATGCTGAGCATCCTCGGCTTTGGCATGGTCATTACGTTCATGTACTTGATCATGAGCAAACGGCTGTCGCCACTGGTTGCCCTGATCACCATCCCGATCATCTTCGCGTTGATCGGTGGCTTCGCCGCCGGCATCGACGAAATGATGCTGGAGGGCATCAAGAAGATCGCGCCGACCGGCGTGATGCTGATGTTCGCCATCCTCTACTTCGGGGTGATGATCGATGCAGGCCTGTTCGATCCGCTGGTGCGGATCATCCTGCGCTTCGTCAAGGGCGACCCGATGAAGATCGTGCTCGGCACCGCCGTGCTGGCGATGCTGATCTCGCTCGACGGTGATGGTTCGACCACCTACATGATCACCGTCTCGGCGATGTTGCCGCTGTACCAGCGGCTGGGCATGAACGCGTTGAACATGACCTGCGTGACCATTCTCGCCGGCGGCGTGATGAACCTGACGCCGTGGGGCGGCCCGACCGCGCGTGCGGCCACCGCGCTGCATGTGGACCCGGCCGATGTGTTCGTGCCGCTGATTCCCTCGATGGTGATCGCCTGCGCCGGCGTGCTGCTGCTGGCCTGGTACCTGGGCATGAAGGAACGCCGCCGCCTGGGTGTGGTGACCCTGCCCACCGGCGGCAGCTGGATGGACAACAGCGTGTCCGACGACGGCAACACGCTGCCGACCGTGGAAGATGCCGAAGACACCAAGCGCCCCCGCCTGCTGTGGGTGAACCTGGCGCTGACCGTGGCCCTGATGAGCGCGCTGATCATCGGCGTGCTGCCGATGCCGGTGCTGTTCATGATCGGCTTTGCGGTCGCGCTGGTGATCAACTACCCCAACCTGGCCGAACAGCGCCGTCGCGTGGTCAGCCATGCCGGCAGCGTGCTGTCGGTGGTGGCGCTGATCTTCGCGGCCGGCATCTTCACCGGCATCCTCAACAACACCGGCATGGTCGAAGCGATGTCGCACAGCTTCCTGGCGATCATCCCCGACAGCTGGGGCCCCTACCTGGCGGTGATCACCGCCGTGGCCTCGATGCCGTTCACCTTCTTCATGTCCAACGATGCCTTCTACTTCGGCGTGCTGCCGATCCTGTCCGAGGCTGCCGGCAACTACGGCATCACCCCGGTGGAAATGGCCCGTGCGTCGCTGGCCGGGCAACCGGTGCACCTGCTCAGCCCGCTGGTGCCCTCCACCTACCTGCTGGTGGGACTGGCCAAGGTTGAATTTGCCGATCACCAGAAGTTCACCCTGAAGTGGGCGATCGCCATTTCGATGTTGCTGATGATCGGCGGCCTGCTGTTCGGGCTCTACCCGTTCGCGGCCTGATTCCCTTACCAAGGAGCATTCTGCAATGACTCTTCGCATCGCCTACGTCACCAGCGGGATGGGCAGTGTCGGCACTGCCATCTGCCAGAGCCTGGCCCGTTCCGGTCACACCGTCGTTGCCGGCTGCGCACCGAACTCGCCACGCAAGGCCAACTGGCTGCGCGAACAGCGCGAACAGGGCTTCGACTTCGTCGCCTCCGAAGGCAACGCCACCGATTGGGCCTCGACCACCGCCGCCTTTGCCAAGGTCCGTGCCGAGGTCGGCGAGGTGGATGTGCTGGTCAACAATTCCGGTGGCAGCCGCGACCTGCTGTTCCGGCAGATGACGGTGGAGGACTGGAACGCGGTGATCGCCTCCAACCTCAACTCGCTGTTCAACCTGACCAAGCAGGTGGTTGATGGCATGGCCACGCGTGGCTGGGGCCGGGTCATCAACATCGGCTCGGTCAGCGCCCACAAGGGCCAGATCGGCCAGGTGAACTACGCCACCGCCAAAGCGGCAATGCACGGTTTCAGCCGTGCGCTGGCCGCTGAAGTCGCGTCGCGCGGGGTCACCGTCAACACGCTGTCGCCGGGCTACATCGCCAGCCAGGCGATCAGCAGCTTCCCGCCGGACGTGCTGGACCGCCTGGCCGCATCGGTGCCGGTGCGGCGCCTGGGACGGCCTGATGAAGTGGCCGGGCTGGTCGCGTGGCTGGCCTCGGACGAGGCCTCGTATGTGACCGGTGCCGATTACCCGGTCAACGGTGGCTTGTACATGGGCTGAGGCCCATCCACGCGTGGCGTGGATCTACGTTCCTCCCCCGGTAGATCCACGCCCCGCTCCTACAGCAAATCCACGCGATGCGTGAATCCTTGCCTCAGTAGATCCACGCCATGCGTGGATCCTCACCTCAGTAGATCCACGCCATGCGTGGGCGCATCAACCGATCAGAACTCCGCCGCCACCGTCATGAACACCTGGCGCGGCGCACTGGCGTGGATGGCGTAGCGCGTCCCCTTCGGGTCGGTCGGTGCGAACGAACTCAACTGACCGGCATAGCGCTTGTTGGTCAGGTTGGTCGCGTTCAACGATACCCGCACGTTGCGCAGGCCCATGCCCGGTCCGAAGTCATAGCCGGCACCGGCATCGAAGGTGGTCACGCCCGGCACCGACTGGTCGTTGGTGTAGGTGTAGTAGCGCTTGCCGGTGTACTTGGCGCGCAAGCTGGCGAAGAAGCCATCACGGTTCCAGCTGATTTCGCTCGATGCCATGCGCTGCGGGGTATCCACGGTGATCTTGCCGGCCACCGGCACGATCGCACCGCCGGAGGTGTAGTCATCCTCGTAGGTGGTCTTGTTCCAGGACAGCGCGTTGTACCACTGCAGTCCGTCGATCGGCTTGAGGATGAAGGTCAGCTCCGCACCGCGGCTCTTCACCGAACCGACGTTGATGAAGCGCGTCACGCACTCCGGACGGGTGCCCACTTCAATGCTCGAGCACGGGTTGAGCGACAGCAGGCGGTTGTCGAACTTCACGTTGTAGGCCGCGATCGAGGCCTGGTACTTCTCACCGAAGGTACGGAAGCCGGCTTCCAGGCTCTTGGACTTCTCCGGTTCCAGCCCGGCGCTGGCCGCAAACGATTCGGGCGCTACCTGCAGCGGGCCGCCGCTGCCACCGCCGACGAAGGCGGCGATGTTCTCTGCATACGAGGCAAACAGTTCGTTGTTGGCGTTGAGCTTGAAGCCCACGCCCAGCTGCGGCAGCACCGATTCCTTGGCGGTCAGGGTGCCCGAGGCGATGCTGGTTTCCACACCCGGATGCGCGGTGGCGCGCATGCGGGTATTGGGGCTCTTGATGCCCACATCCACGGTCAGGCGCTGATCCAGGAAACGCATGCGGTCCTGCACGTAGAACTGGCGCGTGCGGATGTCGAAGTCCTGGTTGAACAGCAGGCGGTCGGGGTTCTTCAGGTACAGGTCGTCCAGGAACGGGCCGCTGATGTAGTAGAAGTTGCGCGACACGTTGTGGTCGTTCTGCTCGAACCACAGCCCCGCTTCCAGCTCGTGGATGCCCACTGTCCACGACAGCGCAGCGGTCAGGCCATCGCGGTTGATGGTGTAGTTGGTGCTGCGGATGGAGATCGGCAGCATCTTGTCGGTGCCCGGGTACGACGGCTGGCCCGGCGCCCACCAGTGGCCCTGGCCACGGTTGTCATGGTGATAGGCCAGCAGCTTCAGGCGCCCCTGTTCGCCCAGGCGGATGTCCGCATCCAGCGAGTACAGATTGTCATCGCGCAGCGCGCGGCTCTGGTAGTACGCATCATCGATGCTGTTGACGCCACCGCTGAACTGGCACTTGCTGCGGTCCAGCGTGCCGGGTGCGCAGTAGGCGGCCGCAACCGCGCGATCCCAGTCCGGCGCATAGATGTTCCAGTCATAGCCCAGGCCGCGTGCCAGCATGTCCTTGGAAAGATAGGCGTAGTTGGCCTGGCTGGCGCGCGACGTAGCCACGAACGCACCGAAGCGGTTGTCGCCCACATTCCACACCGCCTTTGCGTTGAACTGGCGGGTGGTCTGGTTCTGGTACGGCGCGGCCCACATGTCCTGGTCCTGGTGCACGCCGGACACATAGGCCGAGAAACCATTGATGTCGCCGGTGTCCACGCGCAGGTAGCCGCGGCGCTGGTTGTCATCGCCAACGGTGATGCTCGCGCGGCCGCCGAACTCGGTGGACGGGTCCATCGAGAAGTACTGGATGGTGCCACCCAGGTTGCTGGTGGAGGCCACGCCCAGCGAGCCGATGCCCTGCGACAGTTCGGCGCCGGCCAGGTTTTCGGCGATCAGTGCGCGGGCGATGCTCAGGCCGTTGTAGTTGCCGTAGCTGTTGTCACCCAGCGGAATGCCATCCAGCGTGTAACCCAGGCGGCTCTTGTCGAAACCACGCAGGCTGATGGTCTGCGATTCTTCGTTGGCGCCGAAGGCATCATTGGACTGCACCGATACGCCGGGCAGGCGGTCGAGGATCTTCTGGCCGCTGGTGCCCGGCGGCAGCACCTGCTTGTCCACGGTGGTGATGCGCTGCACCTGGCGGGTCTCACCCTGGCCGATGACCGAGACGGTATCCAGCGTCTGTGCACTGAGCGCAGCGTCGGCGCTGGCACCGGTGTCGGCGGCGGAGGCGGCATGTGCGCTGGCGGCGGCGGAAAGCGCGATCGCCACGGCGATCGTCAGGTATCGGGTCTGCATGGTGGTCCGTTGCATGGTGGGTGGTCACCGCGACTCGGCACGGCGTGTCGCCACTATGCGAACGCAACATGAAACCTTGTTTACGGTTGTGGCGCAGGGTGTCGGCAGGGCTGCGCCCTGCACCCGCCGAGGCGTCAGCAACGGCAACGGCAACGGCGAAAGCGTGCAGTCCGTGGGATGGTGGGGTGGCCGCCATCTGTCGGAACCGCGTTCTGCTTTGGCAGGTGTCGACCTTGGTCGACACGGTAGATCCACGCCATGCGTGGATGTTGCTGTCAGATCCTGGCCAGGGTGCCCCGCCTCCTCCCCACCGATGGCAGACAGGCGCTGGCGGGGCCGCCAACGCCTTTACTCCGGTGCCAGCTGATCCATCCGTATCCGGTTGGCGAACAGCGAGAACGCCAGCATTCCTGCCAAGCCGTTCGCCCGGCTCATCCAGTGCGGCAGCCAGCGCGCCGGCTTCAACACTCCGGCTTCGAACAACGGCGCGAACGCGATGGCGTCGGTCAGGCTCATCTTGCCGGCGAACAGCCAGCGGCAGACCTGCAGCCGGTCTTCTGCCAGCATGTGGCGGAAGAAGGTATGCACCGACACCAGCCCGCGCAGGTAGACGGTGTCCTTGGTAAAGGCCAGCCCGCCGCTGGGCGGCACGCCACGGAACACCCGCTGCGCCGAAGCAAAGCTCTCTTCCAGGTTCTGCCCGGCGTCGCAGAAGTAGCGGAACACCTCGATGAAATCGGCGCCTTCGCGCGCCATCGCGATGGCCTCGGTGCGCAGGCTGATCCGCTTCAGACGCTCGATATCAATGCTGCCGGTGATCTGCTCGGCGAAGGTGGCCAACCCTTCCTGCGTGGCTGTCACCCGTGGCGAGGACAACGCCAGGCTCGGCAGCACCGGCTGCTCGCGGCCGTTCAGAGCGGTCAGTGAATGCACAAGCGCTTCATGGTGGAACAGCTGCGCGCGGTCGTAGGCGCTGAAGCGCGCGCTGGTGCGCAGGCGGATGCGGGTCGGCCCAGCGGCCGCCTTCGATACCAGCTCAGGGTCCAACTGCACCTGGATGATGCGCGATTCAAAGAAGCTGTCCAGGTCGTTCTGCAGCTGCAGCTGCAGGGCGATCGCCGAAACCGGCACCTGCTCCTCGGGCGCCAGCAGTTCGTGGTCAAGCTCGGCGGCGATCTGGATGAAATGCCGCGCGGCCTCGCGGGTGCTGGGCCCGTTGCCCGGCAAGGGCTGTTCGGGGGACCCGAACAGCTGCACCGAACACGCATCCACTGCCGCCGTCCCCAGGCCTTCCAGCAGCTGTGCGGCCACGTCCCAGCTCTGCGCGGACTGCTGCAGGTAATGACCCAGTGGATGGCTTGCATCGCTCTCGGCAGCCAGGGCAGCCAATGCGCGGCGTTCCCCGCTGAAATCCAGCTTTGGATACTCCACCACCGGCAGCCGCGGTTGGCCACGGGCGACGCTGTCCAGGAAAGGCGCCTGCAACGCGGCGGGCCAACTGGTCAGGCCCAGCAGGCGGATGCCTCCTACGGCCTCGACCAGGCGCGCATCGAGCGCTGCATGGTGGGCCACGTCACGGTCCAGCGTCGCGGTCGGTTCCATGGCCGGACTATAGCGCCCTGCCCGCGCGTTGGTAGGTGCCAACCTTGGTTGGCATCCGCCGGCGGCGGGCTTCGGACACCTCCGTGCCAACCAAGGTTGGCACCTGCCAGGCGCAGGCAACTACCGATTCAATGCCACCCTACCGCCGGCGCGGCTTGCCTGCCGGGCGGAACTGCTGGCCCTTGCCCTTCCTGCCGCCGCGCTCCTGCGCGGTCTCGGCCTGGCGCACGGCCAGCTTTGCGGCGGCTGCGGCCACTTCTTCCTTCAGCTTGAAGTAGTTCAGCAGCCGGCTTTCTTCAATCTCACCGGCGTCGATCGCCGCGCGTACCGCACAGCCCGGTTCCTGCTGGTGCATGCAGTCGTTGAAGCGGCACTGCGCCGCCAGCGCTTCGATATCGGCGAAACCACCTTCAGCCAGCGTCTCTTCGCCGGTCGGCTTCAGTTCGCGCATGCCGGGGGTGTCGATAAGGCACGCGCCCATCGGCAGCGGCATCAGCGCGCGGTGGGTGGTGGTATGACGGCCACGCGAGTCGTTGGCGCGCACCGTATTGGTCTTCATGCGCTGCTCGCCCAGCAGCGTGTTGGTCAACGTCGACTTGCCGGCACCGGAAGAGCCGACCAGCACCACCGTGCGGCCAGGGCCCAGCCACGGCTCCAGCACCGCGACGCTGTCGGCATCCAGGCCATTGATCGCGTGCAGGGCGATCCCCTGCATTTCCAGTTCTTCCAGCACCGCCAGCGCATCTTCGCTGTATTCGGTCTGGTCGGCCTTGGTCAGCACCACCACCGGTTCGGCGCCACCACCGCCTACCAGCAGCAGGTAGCGTTCGATGCGGCGCGGGTTGAAGTCCGCATCCAGCCCGCAGACGATGAAGACGGTATCGATGTTGGCAGCGATCACCTGCTGGTGGTAATGCTCGCCGGCCGCACCACGCTTGATCGCTGTGCGCCGTGGCAGCAGGGCGACGATGCGGATGCCGTCCAGCAGCACCCAGTCACCCACCGCCGGGCGTTCGTGGCTGGGGAAGCGCGGGCGCTGCCACTCCGGCAGCGATTCGGCCTTGATCGAAGCCTCCGGGCCATCGGCAACGACATAGTGAGTGCGATGCTGCTCGATCACCCGTGCCGGTCGGGCCTGCGGGTGGGTGGCCATCGCGGCCTGCCAGTCAGCCTGCTGCGGCGGGCCCGGCCAGGGCCAGCCGATGGTCTGCAGGGCGGTGAAATCGGGGGTCTGGGTCATCGCCGCCATTGTACCTGCGCCAGTGCCCCGGCAGCCCAACAACCGCAGGCTCTGGGGCCTTGCCATGCATTGCAGCAATTCAGCTACCATGGAACCTCCATGCCTTTTGCCGGCCCACTGCCCATGTCCACCCCCTCGCCCAAGCCCCTGGTCATCCGCGAACGCCTTTCCGAAGTGCGCTACGAAATCCGCGGAGAACTGGCACGGCGAGCCCGGGAGCTGGAGGCGCAGGGCCGCAAGCTGATCAAGCTCAACATCGGCAATCCCGGCGCGTTCGGCTTCCGTGCGCCGGAACACCTGCAGCGCGCGATCGCCGATGACATGGGCCGCACCGATCCCTATACCCACCAGCAGGGCCTGCCGGAGGCGCGTGAGGCCATCGCCGCGGCCTACGCCCGTCGCGGTGCGCCCGATGCACACCCGGACCGCGTGTTCGTCGGCAACGGCGTCAGCGAGTTGATCGACCTGTCGCTGCGCGCCCTGCTCAACCCGGGCGACGAAGTGCTGGTGCCGTCGCCGGACTACCCGCTGTGGTCGGCCTCGACCATCCTCAACGACGGCCGTCCGGTGTACTACCGCTGCGCACCGGAGAACGGCTTCCAGCCGGACCCGAGCGAGATCGAGACACTGGTGTCCTCGCGCACCCGCGCCATCGTGCTGATCAACCCGAACAACCCCAGCGGCGCCAGCTATCCGCGCGAACTGCTGGAGCGCGTGGTGGAGATCGCCCGCCGCCACAACCTGTTGCTGCTGGTGGACGAGATCTACGACCAGATCCTGTACGACGATGCGGTGTTCCAGCCGGTGGCACCGCTGGCCGGCGACCACCCGTGCCTGACCTTCAGCGGCCTGAGCAAGGTGCACCGCGCCTGCGGCTGGCGCGTGGGCTGGGCCCACCTGAGCGGCGACGACGCGCGCCTGGGTGACTTCCGCGCCGCGCTGGACCTGCTGGGTGCACTGCGCCTGTGCGCCAATGTGCCCGGCCAGTACGCCATCGATGCAGCGGTGAACGGTCCGGACACGATTTCCGGGCTGTGCGCGCCGGGTGGCCGCCTGTATGAAACCCGTCGCGCGGTGATCGAGGCCTGCGAGGCCAGCGAGCACCTGTCGCTGGTTGCCCCGGCCGGTGCCCTGTACGCATTCCCGGCGGTGATCGGCGCCGCGGCCAAGGCGTTTGACGATCACAATTTCGCGCTGGACCTGATGAACGACGAAGGTGTGCTGGTGGTGCCGGGCTCCAGCTTCAACGTGCCCTACCGCCATCATTTCCGCGTGACCCTGCTGCCGGAAGCATCGGTGATGCGCGATGTGTTCGCCCGCATCGACCGCGCACTGGCGCGCCGTGCCGAAGATGCAACCAAGGTCGTGCCGTTGAAGCCGCGCCGTTCGGTGGCCTGATCAATGGGCTTGTCGTATTTGGCACTCGGCGACTCCTACACCATCGGTGAAGCGGTCGCCGTCGAAGGTCGTTGGCCGCACCAGCTCGCCACGGCGCTGCGTGCGCAGGGCATCGACCTGGCCGATCCACACACGATCGCCACCACCGGCTGGACCACCGATGAGCTCGACGCCGGCATTGATGCAGCCGCACCGCAGGGGCCGTTCGATCTGGTCAGCCTGCTGATCGGCGTCAACAACCAGTACCGTGGACGCCCGCTGGAGGAGTACCAGGTGCAGTTCCAGGCCCTGCTGCAGCGCGCGATCGGGTTTGCCGGCGGCAATGCGCAGCGGGTGGTGGTGCTGTCGTTCCCCGATTGGGGCGTGACCCCCTACGGCACCGGCAGTGGCCGCGACCTGGCCGGTGTGGAACTGGAAACGGACGAATTCAACGCCGCCGCCGAAGTGATCAGCACCCAGCGCGGTGTCGCCTTCGTCGACATCACCGATATCAGCCGCGATCACGGCACCGACCCGACGATGATCGCCGCGGACGGCCTGCATCCTTCGGCGTCGATGTATGCGCTGTGGAGCGCGCGGGCGCTGCCGGTGGTTGCCCGGCTGCTGGGCGGGACGGACTGACACGATGGATGGCACGCCACGGAACGGCACGCCTTTGCCCTGTTCGCCGCTGGATGGCGGGCAGGCGCGCTTGATTGCCGAGGCCTTCCGGCCGATGCAGGCCTGGGGCAGCCGCCGCGATTACTACTACACGCGCGGCAAGCTCGGCAGCGACCCGTTGTATGACGGCGTGCTGCAGCAGCTTCCCGATGACGGCCAGCCGGTGCTCGACCTGGGCTGCGGGCTGGGCCTGTTCGCGCATGTCATGCGCCAGCGTGGCCGCTCCCAGGCGTATCTGGGAGTGGATGTGGACGGCAACAAGATCACGCGTGCGCAACAGGCAGGCCGTGGCCTGGTGGACGCGCGTTTTGACTGCCTGGACGTGCAGGCGCCGTTGCCCGTACAGCGCGGCCATGTGCTGCTGCTGGATGTGCTGCAGTACCTGGACGAGGCACCACAGTTGCAGTTGCTGCGCGCCGTGAGCGAACGGGTCGCCCCGGGTGCCCGCCTGCTGCTGCGCACGCCACTGGCCACCGGCGACCGGCGCGACCGCACCACGCGGGTCGCGGACCGGCTGGCCTGGCTGGTCGGCTGGATGGGCACGCGGCCGCGGCATTACCCGGACCCGCAGGTGTTGCAGGCGACGCTGGCCGAGGCGGGGCTGCGGGTCGGCGCACTGCGACCACTGCATGGGCGTACGCCGTTCAACAGCTGGTTGCTGGTGGCCGAACGGGCATTGCCGGCCAACGGCTGAGCCCCTCGTGGCGGGCGGCCGGGATGATCGTGATGGCCGGATGGGTGGACTGCACAGGGGGCGCTGCAAGTACGTCCATGTAAGCTCGGTCGCCGCATCCATGCGGCTCACGCCCCGGCGCTACCGCAAACGTGTCAGCCTGCCGGCAGCTGGGCCTTCAGGCCGCGCTCGTCCAGCACCTGCAGCACGCGTTCGATGATGGCCAGGTTGTGCCCATGCGCGGCGCCTTCATGCAGCAGTACGATCGCGCCGGGGCGCAGGTCCGGCAGCAGCCGGGCCAGCACGCCCTGCGGGGTGCAGCCGATACCGTCGTAGCCACGGGCGCTCCAGCCCACGCGTACCAGGCCCAGCTTCTTCAATACCGGGGCCACGAACGGGTTGGTCATGCCCACCACCGAGCGGTACCAGCGCACCGGTCGGCCGCTCACCGTCTGCAGGGCGTTCTGGCAACCCTCGATCTCGGCGGCCATCGTGCCGGGCCCCAGCCGCCAGAAGCGCGCCTGCGGGTGGCTGTGGCTGTGGTTGCCGAGGTCGTGACCGCGACGGAGGATCTCCGCCACCAGGGCCGGATGCGCCAACGCGCGCTCGCCCACCAGGAAAAAGGTCGCCCGCGCCTGGTGCCGGTCCAGCAGATCCAGCACCGCCGGGGTTTCCGCGCTGGGGCCGTCGTCGATGGTCAGCCAGACGCTGTCGCCCGCCTCGGGCAGCCGGTTCAGCACCGGCGCGTAGAAACGGCTGTTGGGCAGGAACACCGGCACCATGAACAACGCGTGGCTTGCCACCATCAGCGCCAGGCCCCACGGCCAGCCGGCCAGCGCCCAGACCAGGATCACCACCAGCTGCGACGCCACCAGCCAGGGCAGCCAGCGCCACGGCCGGGTCGGGATGCGATGCAATGTTCCTGCGTTGGTCATGCCCCATGATGCCATGAGGGGTAGAATTGATGATTCGAATTTACGGACCCACGACTGCCATGTCCCTCGATCCCGCCCTGCGTTCGCGCATCGAAACCATCCTCAACGACAACCGCGTCGTGCTGTTCATGAAGGGCCAGCCGTCGATGCCGCAGTGCGGTTTCTCGGCCAAGGCCGTGGGCGCCCTGCAGGACCTGGGCGTGGAGTTCGCCCACGTCAACGTGCTGGCCGACCAGGAAATCCGTGAAGGCATCAAGGTCTATGGCGACTGGCCGACCATCCCGCAGCTCTACATCGACGGCGAACTGCTGGGAGGCAGCGACATCCTGCTGCAGATGGCCGCCAGCGGTGAGCTGAGCAGCGTGCTGGGCCTGGCCGCGCCGGACCGCACGCCGCCGCGCATCACCGTCACCCCGGCAGCGGTGGAAATGCTGAAGGGCGCACTGGCCGATTCCCCCGGCGCCTCGCTGCAGCTGGGCATCGACGCCCGCTTCCAGCCGAACTTCCAGCTGGCCCCGCACGACGAAGGCGCGATCGCGGCCGAGTCCAACGGCCTGCGCGTGCAGTTCGACCTGGCCAGCGCGCGTCGTGCCGATGGCATCACCATCGACTGGGTGGATGACATCCGCGGCAAGGGCCTGGCCATCGACAACCCGAACGCGCCCAAGCCGGTGCAGGAGATCAGCGTGCGCGACGCCGACGATCTGGTGCGCGCCGGCAACGTGATGCTGGTGGACGTGCGCCCGGCCGAGGAGCGTGCCATCGCCGCAGTCGGCGTGCCGTTCAAGACCTTCGACGGCAACGGCCGCACCGAGCTGGAAGCCCTGCCCAAGGACACCGCCCTGGCCTTCCTGTGCCACCACGGTGGCCGCAGCGCGCAGGCTGCCGAGCAGTTCCGTGCGCTGGGCTTTGCCAAGGTGTTCAACGTCACCGGCGGCATCGACGCCTGGTCGAACGAGGTGGACAACGGCGTGCCGAAGTACTGATCGGCTGCGGTTGAAACCTACGAAAAACGCCGGCGAACGCCGGCGTTTTTTTTGCATCCACGCATGGCGTGGATCTACCCCGCAAACCCGCCTTCGGACAGGTAATCCAGCTCTTCCGGCGATGGGATGCGGCCGAGCACGGCATTGCGGTGCGGGAAGCGGCCGAAGCGGCGGATGATGTCGCGGTGCAGCTCGGCGTACTGCAGGTATTCCTTGTCACCCAGCACGTCGAACATCGCCACCGAGCGGTCCTGGTCCAGCGGATCTTCGGAGTGCTCGAACGGCAGGTAGATGAAGGCGCGCAGCTTGGGCACCAGCTGCAGGTCCAGGCCTTCTTCGATGGCACGCATGGCGTAGTGCCGGGCCAGGCCATCGGTGGCGTAGGAATGGGCGGTACCACGGAAGCAGTTGCGCGGGAACTGGTCCAGCAGCAGCATCAGCGCCAGCGCGCCCTCGGCGCTGCCCAGCCAGTGCTCGCGCGCGCGCGATGCGGCGGCATGGTGCTCGTCGGCGAACAACGCACGGAACCGCGCATCGAACGCGTCATCGCGGGCGAACCACTTTTCAGGGCCCGCCTCTTTCCAGAATTCCACCACTTGCGCGGCAACGTCCATCACCTACTCCCCAGGGCCGGCGCTCTGCGCCAGGCCATCATCATCATTCGTCGAAGCGCAGGTGGCGGACCGACTTGCCGTTGCGCCGGATAAGCTTAAGCGCCTCGATACCGATCTGGATATGGTTTTCCACGAACTGCGAGCTGACCTTGGCATCGGAGGCCTCGGTCTTGACCCCGTCGGGGATCATCGGCTGGTCTGAAACCAGCAGCAGGGCGCCACTGGGAATGTGGTTGGCAAAGCCAGCAGCGAAGATCGTGGCCGTTTCCATGTCGATGGCCATGCAGCGCATCGCCCGCAGCCGCTCCTTGAAGGCCTCGTCGTGCTCCCAGACCCGGCGGTTGGTGGTGTAGACGGTGCCGGTCCAGTAGTCGTGTCCGCGGTCGCGGATCATGGTCGATACCGCCCGCTGCAGGGCGAAAGCCGGCAATGCCGGCACTTCCGGCGGCAGATAGTCACCCGAGGTGCCCTCGCCGCGGATGGCCGCGATCGGCAGCACCAGGTCGCCCAGCTCGTTCTTGCGCTTCAGGCCCCCGCACTTGCCCAGGAACAGTACGGCCTTGGGCATCACCGCCGACAGCAGGTCCATGATGATCGCGGCGTTGGGGCTGCCCATGCCGAAGTTGATCATGGTGATGCCGTCGATGGTGGCACTGGCCATCGGTCGGTCCAGGCCGATGACCGGCGCACCGGTCAGCGCGGAGAACGTATGCAGGTAGCCCCCGAAATTGGTCAGCAGGATGTGCTCACCAAACTGGTCCAGGGGCACGCCGGTATAGCGCGGCAGCCAGTTGTCGACGATGTCCTGCTTGCTCTTCATGGGCGCTCCGCTGCGGCGTGGGGCCGCCATTGTAGTCGCGCGCCCGCCCGGCACCAGCGGCAGGCCGCAACGAAGAAGGGCGGCCCTGCGGCCGCCCTCCTGGGGTTCCCCGGGGAACCGGATGGCTTAGAAGCGCACCGACCAACGCAGGTTGGCACCATGGTCGCGGCTTTCGTCGCCGAACTGGCCGGTGTAGCCCAGTTCCAGCTGCTGGCTGGCGGTCAGCCAGGCCGACAGGCCCAGCTCGGCCACCACGGCGCTGTCGGCGATCGGCGCGCCGCTTACCGCGAACGCGTCGCCGCCACTGGCAAAGCCCAGCTTGGCCACCGGGCTGCGGTCGCCCGAGGCATGGCGGTAACCCACACCACCGCGCACGTGCAGCCAGCTGTCCTGCTGGAACGAGGCCTTCAGGCCCTTGTCGAAGCGCACGCCGGCCGTTGCCAGCGTGGTGCGGGTGTCCTCGACGTTGCCCTGCAGGGCCGCGGCACCACCGCGCTCGTTGATCGACTTCAGGTCCACCTCGACACGCGCCACCTGCAGGTACGGCTCCAGGCCCGCTTCACGGCCGCCGAAGCGGTAGGCCGCCTCGATGAAGGCCTGGCGGGTACGGCCATCGTAGCGCGCGCTCAGCGTATCGCTGTAGCCGGCAAATGCCAGCTCACGGGTGCTGTCGATGTCATGCTCGCTCCAGGCCAGGCCGCCACGCAGGCCGAAACCGCCCCAGTTGTGGCTGGCATAGGCGCCGAAGTGGGTGTTGTCGATCTTCGACTTCGCGCGACGACCGTCCTGCTGCTTGATGTCGGTGCGGCCGGTGCCGGCCAGCAGGCCGACCTGCCACCCACCAAACTGGCGGTCCACGCCCACCAGCAAGCCGTTGCTGTTGGCTTCGGTACGCGCAGTGTTGGCGTTGCCATCCAGCCTGCCGTTGCCGCCGATCGCCTGCACCCAGACGCCGGTTGCGGCGGCTTCGTCACCGCCCGGAGCAACCGCACCGACACGGCGCGACAGGGCGGCGTCACGGACGTAGCGGCTGCCTTCGACCAGCGCGACCGAGGTGGCCGCATGCAGTTCGCCACTCAGGCTGTCCAGCGCAGCACCAACCTGCTGCGGGAACAGCGTGGTCAGCGGCTTGGGCAGGCCCTGGTTGATCGCCAGGGTATCGGCCACGGTAGCGACCGCCCGCTGGTTTTCGGTGGTGGCCGAGCTGACCAGCGCGTTGCCACGGGTCACTTCGATGCGCGCGCCGCTGGCGCCGTAGGCCAGGCTGAACTGCATGAAGGGCGAGAACGCGCTGAAGTCGGTCGTGGCGAACTGCCCGTTCACCCCGCCATCGGCGCGGATGAAGTTGAACTGCTCGCCCAGGTAGTAGATGCCCGGTTCCGGCAGGGCCACCAGGGTGCCGTCGAGGGTGGCGGTGCCGGTGACATGCAGCTGGTCGCTGCGGCTGCCCGGTGCCACTTCGGCCTGGTACACGCCGGTGGCGGTCTGCACGTAGTCACCGTTGATGGTGAGGGTGCCGATGGAATTGCCCGGGGCGATGGTGCCGGCCACGGTGGTATCGCCCAGCTGGCCGACGCCCTTCAGCGTGCCCTTCTGGCCGACGAAGGTGGTGCCGCCGGTCTGCACGCCGTTGAAGGACAGCACGCCGCCATTGATGGTCAGGTTGGAACCGTCGAGCACGCCACTGACGTTGACCCGGCTGATGCCGCCGTGGGTGTTCAGTGCAGTGTTCTTCAGCGTGCCGTTCAGCAGGAAGCTGCCGCCGGCCACGTCCACCGCGCTGGCCAGTGCATTGACGCCGTCCAGCTCCAGCACGCCTTCGCGCACCACAGCGCCGTTGAAGCTGTTGTCGCCGCTCAGGCGCAGCCAGCCGGCACCGCTCTTGGTCAGCTTGCCCGGGCCACCGATATCGTTGGTCCAGTCATCCCATGCGTCGCCTTCCCAGACCTTCAGGCCACCGGCCTTCTGGTTCATCACCACGTGGGTATCCACACGCAGCGAACCGTAGCCTTCGATGGCCTTGGCCAGGTTCATCAGGCCCCAACCGTAGACGTCGTCCACGCCGGCCGCACCCAGGTCGGTGGCGGTGGTCAGCAGCACGTCGCGCACCTGCGCGTTGTCCAGGTACGGGAAGCGTTCGAACAGCAGGCCGAGTCCACCGGTAACGTGCGGTGCGGCCATGGAGGTGCCGGTCATCAGATCGTAGCTGTAGGTCGGCACGCGCTCGAGCACGTCGAGAAGGACGTTGCCCTGCGAATCCTGGAGCAGCTGTGCATCCAGCGCCGAATCGGCACCGTAGACCGTGGACAGGATGGCGGTGCCCGGGGCGGCCAGGCACCAGTTGGCGCTGTAGCCGCAACGGTTGGAAGTGACGTCCAGCGTGTACCCGGCGGCGCTGTCCTGGCGCACGTTGACCACGCTCAGCCAGTTCTGCTCGATATCAGCGAACAGGCGCGGCAGCGTGGCGTAGATGCCGGCGATCGGCGCGACTTCCGGCGTGGCTGCGTTGGCGTTGTTGTTGCCCGCGGCCCACACCTGGATCATGCCCTTGCTGCGCGAGCCCTCGGCGAAGATGTCCAGGTACTCGGCGTTGGCGGCATACAGCTGGTCCTGGGTGGCCAGATCGGTGGGCTCGTTGGTCAGCCCCCAGCTGTGGTTGACCGCGCGCACGTCCTGGGCGTTCATCTGCGCGTACATGCTCTCGAACGCACTGCCGTCCGGGCCCACGCCGCCCACGGTGACGACGCGGTAGTCGCCGCCGCCCACGTCCGTCCACATCTGGGCGCTGTTGAAGAACAGCTTGGCCGCGGTCAGGTCCGCGCCGAAGGCCACGCCATGGGTGCCGTTGCCGTCGCGGTTGGCCGCAATGGTGCCGGCCACGTGGGTGCCATGGGTCTGGAAGGCGATGCCTGCCTGGACGTAGCGCGGATCGGACTCGATGATGTCGCGGATCGCCTGCGGAACGCTGGCGTCATAGGTGACGTAATCGATCGACACGTCATCGCCGTCGCTGGCGAAGCAGGCATCGGGACCGTCGATCAGCGTGGTGTTGGTGCAGCGGCTGCCGTCGAGCAGCAGATCGGCGATACGCAGGCTGCGGTGATCCTTGCCGGCGAACTCGTCATGGTCCAGGCCCGAGCCGCTGTCGAACACGCCCAGGCGGATACCGGTGCCGGTCAGGCCGCGCGCATAGGCCGCGTCAGCATTGATGGCCTGCAGGCCCCAATCGCGATTGAATTCAGTGGTGCGCCAGCTGGCGGCATCACCGGCCTTGCCCATGATCGGTTCGGGATCGCTCTCCACTGCGGCAACGGCCAGGGTCAGCGACGGCGAAGCGGCGAAGACCGACTGCGAAGGTGCGCCGTAGGCGGCCTGCAGGCTGCGCTGGAACTGGTAGCGGGAGAGCTCTTCGGTGTTGCCCTGGGCCAATGCCGGCAGTGCGGCGGCCATCAGCAGCGAGCCAACGATGGCCGATGCGAGCGGGGAAGGCAGGAACGGGCGGCGGGAAGCGGTGGAGCGATACGACGTTGCAACAGTCATCGGGGATTACGTCCTTGATTCCATGGAATGTTTCAGGTGCTGCTCCTTCGTGGAGCACAGTGGGAACACCTTCGCGGCGAGTCAGCGCACGCTTACCCGCATGACGCTATCGGCGGGCGTCACGTGAACTTAATATATTTTTCACATGTTTGATGTCGGGAAAGTCCCCACCGCGCCCCTGCCCAAGGTCACTTGGCAAACCGCTGTCGTCCCGGCTAGCGTCGAACGATTCACGCCGTGGGCAAGGGAACCTGCATGACTTCGACGTTGTTGCGCGCCGGACTGGGACTGGCGCTGGCTTCGCTGGCCACTGCGCCTGCGGTGGGCGCTTCGCGCTTCGTTGCCGATCCGTACCCAAGTACCTACAAGGCACAGCCGGATGGTCCGCTGCTGATCGAGAACGCCACCGTGCTGACCGGCACCGGCGTGCGCCTGGACAACGCCGACGTGCTGCTGCGCGATGGCCGCATCGTCGCCGTGGGCAGTGCACTGCAGGTCGATGCCAGCGTCACCCGCATCAACGCCGACGGCAGATGGGTGACTCCCGGCCTGATCGACGTGCATTCGCACCTGGGCGTGTACCCCAGCCCCGGCGTAGGCGCGCACAGCGACGGCAACGAGATGACCGCGCCGGTCACCGCCAACGTCTGGGCCGAACATTCGGTATGGCCGCAGGACCCCGGTTTCCAGGCCGCGCTGGCCGGCGGAGTGACCAGCATGCAGGTGCTGCCCGGCTCGGCCAACCTGGTCGGTGGCCGCGGCGTGACGCTGAAGAACGTGCCCGCCACCACCTACCAGGCGATGAAGTTCCCGGGCGCGCCGTGGGGCCTGAAGATGGCCTGCGGCGAGAACCCCAAGCGCGTCTATGGTGGCGGCAAGGGCGTGGCCCCGGCCACGCGCATGGGCAACGTGGCCGGTTACCGCGCCGCCTTCATCGACGCGGCCGACTACATCGCCAAGAACAAGCCGAAGCCGGCCAAACGCAAAGGCTGGTTCGGCAGCGACAAGGGCGACAGTGCCGGTGATGCCGGCGGCAAGCGCGACCTCAAGCTGGATACCCTGGCCGGTGCGATCCAAGGCGACATCCGGGTGCACATCCACTGCTATCGCGCCGACGAAATGGCCACCATGCTCGATCTCTCGAAGGAGTTCGGATTCAAGGTAGCCGCCTTCCACCACGGCGTAGAGGCCTACAAGCTTGCCGACCGGCTGGCCGCCGAAGGCGTGTGCGGCGCGCTGTGGGCCGACTGGTGGGGCTTCAAGATGGAAGCCTTCGACGGCATTGCCGAGAACATCGCCCTGGTCGACCGGCCGAAGAACAGCTGCGCCATCGTCCATTCCGATTCCCCCGAGGGCATCCAGCGCCTGAACCAGGAAGCGGCCAAGGTGATGGCGGCGGCGCGCCGCGCGCACATGCCCGAGATCGCGCCGGAACGCGCGATCACCTGGATGACCGCCAACGCCGCCAAGGCACTGGGCATCGAAGGCCAGACCGGCACGCTGGAGGCCGGCAAGATGGCCGACGTGGTGATCTGGAACCGCAACCCCTTCAGTTCGTATGCGCTGGCCGAGCAGGTCTTCGTCGATGGTCGTCGCGTCTATGACCGCAGCGCACCGCCGGCCACACCGCGGTCGGATTTCCAACTTGGGCAGGAGCTGCGCTGATGATCGTGTTGAACAGGCGCCGCCGCGCTAGGCGGGGCGCTACCGTGGTGCTGCTGGCGCTGCTGGCCACCCCCGCATTCGCGCAGGACCTGCTGGTACGCGGCGCCACGGTGGCCACTGCCAGCGCGCGCGGCAACGTGGAAGATGCCGATATGCTGGTGCAGGGCGGCATCATCCGCGCGGTGGGCCGTGGCCTGGCTGCGCCGGCCGGCGTGCCGGTGGTCGACGCCAGGGGCCGAGTGCTGACCCCGGCACTGTTCGGTGGCATCACCGAGATCGGCATCGAGGAAGTGTCCGGTGAATCGAGCACGGTCGACAGCGCGCTGAAGATCGGCGAGCAGCCGCTGCGCCCGGAATTCGATGTCACCCTGGCCTACAACCCGGCCTCGGTGCTGATCCCGGTGGCGCGGCTGGATGGCATCGGCTTCACGGTGCTGGGCGCGGCTACCGGGGGTGGCTTCATTGCGGGCCAGGGCGGCGTGGTGCGCTTCGATGGCAGTGCCGACCCGATCGGTCCGCGCGCGCTGTTCCTGCGCCTGGGCGCTGCCGCATCGGAACTGACCGGGCAGTCGCGTGCTGCGCAATGGATGCTGCTGCAGCAGATGGTGGACGAAGCGCGCGGCCAGGTGGCGGCCGATTCGCCGCATGCGCTGCTGACCCCGGCCGGTCGCCGCACGCTGGCGCGCTATCTGTCCGGCCAGCGCCGCATCGTGGTGGAAGTGGATCGCGCCGCCGATATCCGTCAGCTGCTGCGCTGGGCCGCCCGCGAAAAAGTGAAGATCGCCATCGCCGGCGGTGCCGAAGCCTGGCAGCTTGCGCCGGAACTGGCAGCGGCCAGGGTGCCGGTGTTCGTGGATGCACTGGCGAACCTGCCGGCCAGCTTCGACCAGATCGGCGCGACCCTGGAAAACGCGGCCCGCCTGCAGCGCGCCGGTGTGCCGGTCGCCTTCGCCCAGCGCGACGACGCCTCGCACAACGCGCGGAAGATGCGCCAGTTGGCCGGCAACGCCGTGGCCAATGGCCTGCCCTGGGCCGAAGGCCTGGCCGGGCTGACCCGGGTGCCGGCCGAAGTGCTGGGTGTGGCCGACCAGATCGGCAGCATCGAGCCGGGCAAGCGTGCCGACCTCGTGCTGTGGGAAGGCGATCCGCTGGATGTGGCGCACTATGCCGAGCAGGTCTGGCTGGGTGGGCGTGCAATGCCGATGCGCTCACGGCAGACCGAGCTGCGCGACCGCTACCTGCAACGCAACGCACAGCCCTGACTGCTACGAGGAACCCCCGATGCCGAACCTGCGCTGGTATTTCGACTTCGTCTCGCCCTACTCCTACCTGCACTGGCAGAAGGTGAAGCGGCTGCCGCAGTTCGCGCAGATCCAACCGGTGCCGATCGCCTTCGGTGCGGTGCTGCACCATCTGGGCAACCTTGGCCCGGCGGAGATTCCGGCCAAGCGTCGTTTCATGTACCGCCAGCTGCTGTGGGTGGCGCAGGAGGAAGGCACGCCACTACGCTTTCCACCCGGCCATCCGTTCAATCCGCTGGCGGCCCTGCGTCTGTGCCTGGCCGCCGGTGCCGGGGCGCAGGCGGTGGACGTGCTGTTCGACTGGATCTGGCGCGATGGCCATGCCGCCGACAGCCCCGAGGCCCTGCGCGAACCCGCCACCCGGCTGGGCATCGCCGACGTACAGGCCGCCATCGCCGAACCGGCCATCAAGGAACGGCTGAAGCGCAACACCGAGGCGGCCATCGAAGCCGGCGTGTTCGGCGTACCGACCCTGGCCATCGGCCAGGAACTGTTCTGGGGCAACGATGCCCACCCGATGATGGCAGCCGTGCTGGACGACCCCGGCCTGCTGCAACGGCCGGACTGGCTGCAGGTGGTAACGCTTCCAGTGGCGGTGCAGCGCAATCGCTGAACAGGCAGTGCCGCATTTCCCTCGCGCGCCCCGGGTAAAATTGAGATAGCTTTCACATTCCGAACCTACAACCGCCCTGGAGGGGGAGCTGCGGATGCGCATCGGAATTGTTGTCGACTCTGCCTGCGACCTGCCGCAGGACTTCATCGCCGCCCACAACATCGTGCTGCTGCCGATCACCGTGCGCATCGGCGAAGCGGTGCTGGCCGATCATCGCGACGAGCAGGCCACGCTCAGCTTCCTGCACGCGCACGTGGCCGAACACGGTGCCGAGGCGGAAACCATCCCCTTCAGCGTCAACCAGATCCGCGACCTGTTCCTGCAGCAGCTGGTGATCGATTACGACCACGTGTTCTGCATGACCATCACCAAGACCCGCAGCCCGATCCACGACAACGCGATGCAGGCCAGCTTCGCCATCCTCAACGACTACAAGCCGGTGCGGCAGGCCGCAGGCTACAACTCGCCCTTCGCCCTGCGCGTGCTGGATACCCAGAACCTGTTCGCCGCACAGGCGGTAACCGCGGTGGAAGCGGTTCGCCTGCGCGACAGCGATGCCAGCGTGCAGCAGATCCGCGAGCGGCTGGAGGAACTGGCCGGCAACGTGCACGGCTACATGATCACCCGCGACCTGTATTACATGCGCGCCCGTGCCCGCCACAAGGGCGACCGCAGCGTCGGCCTGCTCAGCGCGGCGCTCGGCAGCGCACTGGACATCAAGCCGGTGCTGCATGGCTATCGCGGTGAGACCGGACCGGTGGCCAAGATCAAGGGCTTCGACAACGCCGTGCAGAAGCTGTTTTCCGTGGTCGGCCAGCGGGTGCGCGGCGGCTTGATGACACCAACCGTGTGCGTCAGCTACGGCGGTGAACTGGACGAGCTGCGTACGCTGCCCGGCTACGCACAGATGAAGGAAGTCTGCGCCAGCCACGGCGTGACCGTATACGAATCGGTGATGAGCCTGACCGGCATGGTCAACGTCGGCAAGGGCGCGGTTACCGTGGGCTTTGCCGATGGGCCGCATCGGTTCGAATGACGGCCGGCAGCGCGCGGGCATCTGCACATCGATTGCACTGCGCGTATGCCAGCCTTGCCGCACTTCAAGGAGAACACCATGCCTGCGCAGTACCACATCAGCCTGCCCGATCCGTCCAAGGCTCGCGGCAACGATCCCGATCTGTCCTTCCATTCGCAGGGCGCGGCCGGCTTTGCCGAAGAACTGCAGAATGCGCTGCGCAACGGCAGCCTGTTCGAGCGCTGGCGCGACAAGCAGCCCGACCCGGATGCGGTGGAGCCGCAATGGGGCGCGACCGACCCGGAGGCCACCGTGACCGGTGAACAGAAGGACCTGCGGATCAACCTGGTGGCCACCACCCGCATCGACAGCGACGTGTTCAAGCAGCGCCTGCGCCTGCTGGCCGGGCACCACTGGGAACTGCGCGACGTGCGTTGAGGTGCGGCTCTGGTAGACGCCAACCTTGGTTGGCGCTTCCGGCAAAGACTGCCGGCCAGCGGCCAGCACTACCCAGCACCAAGGTGTGCTGGTATCGTGCCGCCGCCAACGGTGACCGCACGGATTGCACATGGACCCCAAGCTGAAAGCGCTCATCGAGCAGACCAACCTGTCGGACCTACTGCCGTCGGCGCCTCTGGAAATGGATCTGCAGCAACCGGTGGCACCGCCGGAACCCGCAAAACCGCAGCCCGCCCGTTCCACCAACGATGCACTGCAGGTGCATTTCGGTGGTACCGACATGGTCGGCAAGCTCGCCAATGCGCCCACCAGTGGACGCATAAAGACCTTCGCCATGATCCTGCTGGGCGGGCCGACCATCGTGTTCGGCCTGCTTCTGCTGGGCATGGTCTGGACCGAGCCTGGTAAGCCAGTGGTCGCGCTGGTCTACGGCACGGTCGTGGCAGCGGTGCTGATCGGCATCTGGCCGTATCTGCTGTTCCGCAAGCGAGAAAAGGCGTCGAGCTGAGTGAACACTGTGTTCGCCGGGCCTGGCCGGAAGCTGCGACGTGGATGGAAGCGACTGGAACCGCTCTGGTAGACGCCAACCTTGGTTGGCGATTCTGCAAAAAGCTGCCAACCAAGGTTGGCAACTACCAAGCCGCCGGCATGGCCCGGCGCTACCGGGTTCCTGCCCTACCAGCCACCGCCCAGCGCGCGGTACAGCGCCACCCGTGCAATCGCAGCCGTGGCCTGGCTGTTGGCCAGCGCGGCCTGGTTGTCCAGCGCGATGCGCTGGGTGCTCAGTACGTCCAGCATGTCGACCACGCCGGCCTGGTACTGCCGGCGCGCCGCTCCCAGCGCGGCTTCACTCTCGTCCACCGCCACGTGCAGCTGCGCGGTGCGCTGCTGCTCGGCACTGTAGCCATCAATGGCGTCGTCCACTTCATGCCAGGCCTGCAGCACGGTGCGGCGGAACTGCAACGCCGACTGCTGCTGTTGCAGCTTGCTCAACCCGAGGTTGGCCTTCAGCCGCCCGCCCTGGAAGATCGGCACGCTGATCGAAGGCCCGATGCTGAAACGGTGCGCGTTCCAACCCTCCAGGTCATCCAGCTGCTTGGCCTGGAAGCCAGCGTCGCCAGTCAAGGTAATGCGCGGCAGGAAACTGGCCTTGGCCACGCCGATGCCGGCCGTTGCCGCATGCAGAGCCGCTTCGGCACGACGGATATCCGGGCGACGCTCGGCCAGTTCACTGGGCACGCCCACGGCGACGGTCGGCAACGCCGGCCAGTCGTGGCGCACGCGCTGCAGCTGCGCGTCCAGCGCCTGCGGCGGCTGTGCCAGCAGGAACGCCAGCGCATTGCGCAACTGCGATTCGCGATGGCGCAGCGGCGCGATGCGGGCCTGCAGCGAAGCCACCTGCGCGGCCGCGCTGGACACCTGCAGCGTGCTGGCCACGCCCTGCTGCTGGCGTGCCTCGGTCAGCCGCTTGATGTCATGCGCGATGCTGAGGTTGTCTTCGGTGATCGCCAGCAGCTGCCGCGTCGCGCGCAGCTGCAGGTAATCGCGCGCGGTTTCCGCCAGCAGCGCGATGCGCACCGCACGGGCGTCTTCTTCGGCCATCTGCACGCGCGCGTCGGCCGCCTCCACCTGGCGGCGCACGCGGCCCCACAGGTCAAGCTCCCAGCTCAGCCCGATGCCGGCCTGGAACAGCCCGTAGTCATCGCGGCCGCCGTTGCCGGACGGATCGTTCAGGCCCACTTCGCTGTTGCGGGCGCGCATGCCGCTGGCACTGGCACCGACGCTGGGCAGGCGGTCGGCGGCGCTGATGCCACGCGCGGCACGGCTCTGCTGCACGCGGTTGGCGGCCAGCTGCAGATCGAGATTGGCGTGCAGTACCTGCGTGGCAAGCTGCCCCAGCAGCGGATCGTCGAAACCGGCCCACCACGCAGCGTCCTCGTCGATCGCCGTTGCGGCAACGGCCTCACCCTGCCATAGCGCGGGCAGCTCGGCCTGCGGGCGCACGAAGTCCGGGCCCAGCGTGCAGGCACCCAGCGCCATGCACAGTGCTGCGCTGGCAATCACCCGCCGGACGTTGCCGGTCATGCGCCCTCCCCGCCGTTACGGGCCTGTTGCTGCGCATGCTGTTCCTGCTGCGCGCTGTCCAGGTCCACGCGTGCTTCAACGGACATGCCGGCACGCAGCTGGCCCAGCAGCGGCTGCCCCGGTTCCAGCACGATCTTCACCGGAATGCGCTGCACCACCTTGGTGAAGTTGCCGGTGGCGTTTTCGGGTGCGACGGCGGCGAACGTCACCCCGGTTGCCGGCGCAATGCTGTCGATATGGCCGCGCAGCGGTGTGCCGCGGAACACATCCACCTGCAGTTCCACCTGCTGGCCCGCCTGCATGCGGGTCATCTGCGTTTCCTGGAAATTGGCGACCACGAACGCCTGCTGCAGCGGCACCACCGCTGCCACCGGCGTGCCCGGGGTCAGGTACGCACCGACGCGTACCGCGCGGCGGCCGACCACGCCGTCGATCGGTGCGCGCAGGACCGTGTGCGAAAGATCCAGTTCGGCGCGCGCCTGTGCGGCTTCGGCGCGCTGCACGGCCGCCTGCGCGGCCTGCACGCCGGCGCTGAGGATGTCGGTGCGCTGGCGTGCAGTGGACAATGCCGCCTGTCCCTGTTGCAGATGCGCACCGGCCACGGCCTGCTTCGACTGCGCCTGCTGTGCGTTCTGCACGGTGCCGGCGCCATCGCGGGCCAGCGCGCGGTAACGCTGCTGGTCGGCGCTGGCCAGGGTCAGCTCGGAGCGGCTGACATCGACGCTGGCCCTGGCCTGCTCGATCAGCGAGCCCTGCTGGGCCAGCGATGCCTGCGCGGTGGCCAGCTGTGCACGGGCGTTGGCGAGATCGGCGCGTGCAGCCAGCAGGGCCACCTGGCAGTCGCGATCGTCGATGCGCGCCAGCACGTCGCCCGCCTTCACCGGCTGGTTGTCGACCACGTCCACGGTGCTGACAAAGCCGGAGATCTTCGGTGCGACCAGCGTGTAGTCGGCGACGACGTAAGCGTTGTTGGTGCGCTGCTGGCCGCCTTCGCGCAGCAGCAGCCAGGCGCCGATGGCCAGGGCCAGTACGCCCAGGCCGAGGCCGGTGTTGAGAGTGGTTCGGTTGATCGTCATGGGGGTTCCTGCAAGGGAGTCAGGCCACGGCACGTGGCGGATGGATGCGGGTGGGCATCCAGGCAATGAGCGGAATGAAGGCCAGCGCGACCAGCGCCACCAGCCAGTAGAGGTCGGCCGAGGTCAGCGCCTGCACCTGCGCATGCAGGCGCGCGCCGAGCTGCGGCCCCTCGGCCAGCCAGGGCTGCTCGCCAAGCCGGTCCACCAGTACGGTGGAATGGAAATGGCGGCGGCTCTGTGCCACGGCATCGAGCACGCCACTGGCCAGCACGGCGGCAAAGCCCTTCACCGTGTTGAACCATGCCGAGGCGAACGGACCGTCCTGCGGCGCCAGCCCGCCGGTGGCCAGCATCAGCAGCGGCAGTACCGCCATCGGCTGGGCGAATACCTGCAGCAGCTGCACCCACAGGAAGTTGTCGCGTATCCAGCTGACGTCCAGATGGGCCCCCAGCCAGCAGGCCAGCGCCAGCATCGCCAGGCCGCTGGCCTGTACCCAGCGGCAATCGACCACGCGCATGTTCAGCAGCGCTGCCACCAGCGGCAGTGCGATCACCTGCGGAAGCGCCACCCATAGCAGCATCGGCGCGGTCTGCTGCGGCCGGTAGCCCTGCACACTGGCCAGGAAGCCGGAGGGAATGGAAATCACCGCCAGCAGTACGAACAGCACGCCACCGAGAGTGATCAGCGAATAGCTGAGATTGCGGTTGGCCAGCAGCTGCAGCTTGAAGAACGGCAGCGGGTGGAACCACTCGTTGACCATGAACAGCACCAGCAGGCCGGCACCACCGCCCAGCATCACGGTGATCAGCGATGAATCGAACCAGTTCAGACGCGGTCCCTGCACCAGCCCCAGCACCAGCAGCACCAGCGCCGGCAGGCCCAGCGCCAGACCCATGCCATCGAACTGTGCGAAACGCTCCAGCCGCAACGGGTCCTGCGGCAGGCCCCAGCCGACCATCGCCATCGCCGCCAGGCAATACGGCACGATCTGCCAGAACGCCCAGTGCCAGCCCACCTGTTCGACCCAGAACGCGGCCAGGGGCGTACCCATGCTCGGCCCGAACGTGGCAGTCAGTGCATAGGCGGCCAGGCCGTACAGCTTGATGCCCGGTGGCAGGAAGCGTAGTGCCACGCTCATCAGCAGCGGTGGCAATGCGCCGCCGCACAACCCCTGCAGCGCGCGCAGCAGCAGAAAGCTCTGCAGGTTCGGGGCCAGCGGGCACAACACGCCCAGCACCATGAAGCCGCCAATCATCGCCAGCGCGAAGCGGCGCAGTGAGAAGGTGGCAGCACACCACGGTGCGAATGCCATCGCGCTGACCGACATCGCGCTGTACAGCGCGACCACCCAGCTGCCGTCATCAACACTGAAGCCCATCGCACCGCGGATATCGGCCAGCGCGACCTTGGTGATGTTTTCGTTGAAACCCGAAACCAGCACCGCCAACAGCACGCCGCACAAGCCGACCAGGATGCGGCGGTCGAGCAGGGCGGTGGCAACGGGGCGGGCAGCGGCGGCAGGGCCGGCAACGGCCTGTCCTGCGTGCATGCAATGCACTCCTGGAAGAAGGGGAGCGCAGTCTGCGCCGTACGCGGGCGCTGAAAAATGGCGTCGACGCCATTTCAGGCATGCATCAAACGCACGGATGAAGCATCACGAATGCCGCCGGCGCAACGTCCCGTCTCAGGCGCTGCGCAGGCCGGTGTCGCACAGGGTCTTGATCGCCCGCCGCAGCCACTGGTGCGCCGGGTCGTTGTCCATGCGCGGGTGCCAGGCCTGCACCAGCGCCACCGAGCGTACCGGCACCGGCAGCGGGAACATGCGCAGCGGCAGGCCCATGTGGGCGATACGGTCGAGCATCACGCTGGGCATCTGCGGCAGCACCAGATCCGAATCGGCGGCGGCGAAGATCGCGCCATGGAAGGTGGGGATGACCACGGCCACGCGGCGCTGCAGCCCCAGTGCTGCCAGTTCTTCGTCGATGGGACCATGCGCCAGGCCACGCCGCGATACTGCGATATGGTCGCAGGCGGCAAAGCGCTCGGCACTGATGTCGCCATCGAACAGCGGGTGGTCCTCGCGCGCCGCACCCAGCAGCGAGGTGGTGAACAGGTTCTGCACCTTGGTATCGGGTGCGTGCCTGCCGGCCGTGCTGATGTACAGGTCGATCCGCCCCTGCACCATCGCATCGTCATCGGTATCGCCTTCAGGCACGAACCGCAGCATGCAGTGCGGTGCCTGCTGGCGGAACACCTCGCGCAGGCGGCCGCCGAAGCTGCCGATGAACACATCGTTGGCGCGGATGCTGAAGGTGCGCTGCAGCGTGGCGATGTCGACTTCGCGGCCGGCATTGAACACCCGGTGCGCCTGTTCGATCACATCACGCACCTGCTCGCGCAGCTCCAGCGCGCGCGGGGTGGGGGCCAGGCCACGGCCGGCGCGCACCAGCACAGGGTCACCCAGTGCTACCCGCACCCGCCCGAGCGTGCGGCTCATGGCCGGCGCGCTCAGGTTCATCCGCCGGGCAGCGGCAGCCACGCTGCATTCGTCGATCAGCACATCCAGCGCCAGCAACAGGTTCAGGTCCGGCAAGGGCATGGCAGTCTCCCGCAAATGAGGTGACTTTACGGCAATCCAGACGCTTATCAGTTGCGTTGAACGCATGCATTGACTGCGGCGCACGGCATGGGTGCGCGCGGCGACATCGGCGACCATCGCTGCCCTGTCACGGAGATTTGCATGTTCAACACCCTGCTGGTCGCCATCGATGGCGGCCCCCAGCACGACCGTGTGCTGGACCTGGCGGCCGCGCTGGCCGGCCCACGCAGCCGCCTGCACCTGCTGTGCGTGCTGGACCCCGAATTCGCACTGCCTGCCGGTGCCAGTGACGCCGACCGGCGCGAGTACCCCGCCGCGGCCCGGCAGCGCGCACACGCCGAGGCAGTGCTGGCCGACGCCCTGGCCGACCTGCGCGAACGCGGCGTGGATGCGATCGCGCAGCTGCCCAGCGGTGATCCGGGTGAGGTGATCAGCGCGCACGCGCGGCAGCTCGGTGCCGACCTGATCGTGATCGGCCACCGCCACCTGACACGCCTGCAGCGCCTGTTCGAGCCATCGGTGGGGCAATGGACCCTCGACCACGCGCCCTGCCCGGTGCTGGTGGAAACCCGCAGCAGCTGAGCTGCCCGCCCGCGTAGATGCCAACCTTGGTTGGCATCGCGCGCCCGGGTTCGCCTCAGCAGTCGATGGTGCCGTGCGTGCCGCCTTCGTCGTCCAGCACATGCGCGTGCAGGGTGACCTGGTTGCGGCCGGCGCGCTTTGCCGCGTACAGGCCTGCATCGGCATCGGCCAGCAACTGGTCGGCACTGGCCAGCGCCGGTGGGTGCAGATAGCCCACGCCAACACTGATGCTGACCGAGCCTTCCGGCAATGGCAGCGCTTCCACCGCCTCGCGCAGGCGCTCGGCCAGCGCCAGCACCCCCGACAACGGGCTGCCCGGCACGATCACCGCGAACTCCTCGCCGCCATAACGCGCCACGCTGTCGGCCGCGCGCCCGGCGGTGCTCTGCAGCACCATGGCCACGGCCTGCAGGCAGCGGTCGCCGGCCGGATGGCCATGCTCATCGTTGAATGCCTTGAAGTGGTCGATGTCCACCAGCAGCAGCGCCAGTTCGCTGCCACTGCGACGGGCGCGATTCCATTCGGCCACCAGCAGGGTGTCGAACTCGCGGCGGTTGGCCACCCCGGTCAGGCCATCGCGCCGCGCCAGCTGGTCCAGCCCGGCCTGGCGTTCCAGCAGGTCCATCTGCAGCAGCGTGCTGCGCAGGCTGAAGCCCAGCGTGGCCACCACGAAGCCGGTCACCGCCAGCGGGCGGGCGTGGTCAACCACCAGGGTGCCGAGCACCAGCAGCAGCAACGGCAGGATGATCGGCCCGCCCGCCTGCACCAGCCGCGACAGCCGTGGGTGCAGCACGAACCCTGGTGCGGGTGCCTGGCGCAGCGCCATCACCGCCAGCAGCAGGAACGGCACGTCGATCAGCAGGTCGTTGTAGGCGCCAAAGGACTGCTCGGCGGTGTAGTGGTTGATGTAGTACGCCACCAGCAGGTAGGCCAGCGCATACAGCGCCAGCGCCCGGAAGAAACTGCGCCGCTCGGGCACGTCGCCGGCCAGCCAGCGCACCACGGCGAAGGCGGCGATGCACAGGTTCTGGATGTCGAACATGCGCTGCATGTTGGCCATCGCCTGGCCGTCGATGTCGATGCGGTCGGCGAAGGACTGGGTATGCACGAAGAACAGCACGCCCAGCAGCGCGGCCATCACCCCGTCGATCAGGCTGATGCTCCAGCGCTCGCGGCGCGCCCGGGCCAGGATGAACACCAGCGGTACCCCATACACCACATACAGCAGCAGGCTGGCACGCGGGGTGATGTCGGGGCGGTCGGCGCTGAGTGCATCCAGCATGTTGAAGCCCATGCCGCCGGCCCACAGCAGCAGGGCCAGGGCGGTGGCCCGCCAGCCCAGCGCCGCGCGGTCACGCTGCCCCCGCCACAGGCAGGTCGCAGCGGCCAGCAGCGGCGCGGCGGTCAGGAAAGCAAACGATCCCGCACCGGCCGTCCCCGGCCAGAACGCCACGACCAGCCCGTGGCAGACCACATACAGCAGTGCCAGCACAACCGGCATGCATCCCCCGTCCGCAAGGCCGTATGCGCGCACGATAGCGCGCCTCGCCGCCACGGTGGCGTGATCCACTTTGGAAAATCCGCGACGGTGGCAGCGGTCTCGTGGGACGGTTGCCCGGCGACGCTCGCAGGCCCGCCGGGAAGCCGCTGGGCAGCCGCGACCTGTAAAATGCGCGGATTCCTCCCCATTCTGGCGAGCGCGTCCGCGTTGGCCGCCCCAAGAACCCGTGAAAACCCCTGAAGGACTGCGCGCCCTGATCGACGACGGCGTGATCGATGAAGTGCTACGCCCGCTCAAGAGCGGCAAGGAAGCGGCCGTGTACGTGGTACGCAGCGGCAACGAGGTGCGCTGCGCGAAGGTCTACAAGGACATGGCCCAGCGCAGCTTCCAGCAGCGCGTGCAGTACCAGGAAGGCCGCAAGGTGCGCGGCAGCCGCGAGGCGCGTGCGGTGGGCAAGGCCAGCAAGTACGGCCGCAAGCAGCAGGAAGCGGCCTGGAAGAACACCGAGGTGGACGCGCTGTACCAGTTGCGCGATGCCGGGGTGCGCGTGCCCGAGCCGTTCGGTTACTACCACGGCGTGCTGGTGATGGAGCTGGTCACCGATGCCGACGGTTTCTCCGCCGCGCGCCTGGGCGAGGTGGAGCTGGAGCCCGAGCAGGCCCGCCAGTTCCACCAGACCCTGGTCCGCCAGGTGGTGCGCATGCTGTGCTGCGGCCTGATCCATGGCGATCTCTCGCCGTACAACGTGCTGGTCGGTCCCGATGGCCCAGTGGTGATCGATTTCCCCCAGGTGGTCAGTGCAGGCGGCAACAACGCCGCGCGCAGCATGCTGCTGCGGGATGTCAACAACCTCACCGCCTACCTGGGCCGTTTCGCACCCGAACTGCTGGACAGCTGGTATGGCGAGGAAATGTGGGCGCTGTTCGAGGCGGGCAGCCTGCTGCCGGACAGTGCGCTCACCGGCACCTTCGTGCACGATGAATCCACCGTCGACCTGGACAGCGTGCGCCACGCCATCAACGATGCGCGCGAAGAAGCCCTGATCCGCCAGCAGGGCCGCGAAGCGGCGGAAGAAGCCGACGACGCGTAAGCGCCACGCCAAGCGTGGCGACTCTACGGAACGGGCAGCCGAGCATGGGCTCGGCGCTACGGGGTCAGGCCTTCAGCGCGCGGGCGTGGTGGGCGATGTGCTCGCCGATGAAGCTGGCAATGAAGTAGTAGCTGTGGTCGTACCCGGGCTGCAGGCGCAGCGTCAGCGGGTGGGCGGCGGCATCGCAGGCCTGCTGCAGGCGTTGCGGCTGCAGCTGGCTTTCCAGGAATTCGTCGGCCTGGCCCTGGTCGACCAGCAACGGCAGGCGTTCGCTGGCAGCAGCCACCAGCGCGCACGCGTCCCACTGCGCCCAATCGGCCGGGTTGTCGCCCAGATACGCGTGGAAGGCCTTCTGTCCCCACGGTACGTGGCTGGGCGCGACGATCGGCGAGAACGCCGACACGCTGCGGTAGCGTCCCGCGTTGCGCAGCGCGATCACCAGGGCGCCATGCCCGCCCATCGAATGCCCGCTGATCGCGCGCGCATCGGTTGCAGGAAGGTGGGCTTCGATCAGTGCCGGCAGCTCCTGCGCGATGTAGTCGTGCATGCGGTAGTGCTTCGCCCACGGCGCACGGGTGGCGTTGAGATAGAAGCCGGCGCCCTTGCCCAGGTCGTAGCCCTCGGCATCGGCCACCTCATCGCCGCGCGGGCTGGTATCAGGTGCGACCAGGATCACCCCGTGCTCGGCGGCGTACTGCTGCGCGCCCGCCTTGGTGATGAAATTCTGCTCGGTGCAGGTCAGCCCGCTCAGCCAGTACAGCACCGGCAGCTTCCAGGTTTCCGCCTGCGGCGGCAGGTACACGGCGAACTGCATGTCGCAGCCCAGCGTGGTCGAATGATGTCGGTAGACGTCCTGCCAGCCACCGAAGCAGGCGCGATGTTCAATGCGTTCCATCGGATTCCTCCAAGGGGCGGCAGGCGCGGGGCCTGCCACCCGGCGTGGCTCAGTAGTGGACGACCGAACGGATCGACTTGCCTTCATGCATCAGGTCAAAGGCTTCGTTGATCTTGTCCAGGTCCATGGTGTGGGTGACGAACGGGGCCAGCTCGATATCGCCCTTCATCGCGTCTTCCACCATGCCCGGCAGCTGGCTGCGGCCCTTCACGCCACCAAAGGCGGTGCCCATCCACTTGCGGCCGGTGACCAGCTGGAACGGACGGGTGGAGATTTCCTGGCCCGAACCGGCCACGCCGATCACCACGCTCTGGCCCCAGCCGCGATGCGCGCATTCCAGCGCCGCGCGCATCACATTGACGTTGCCGATGCACTCGAAGCTGTGGTCCACGCCCCAGGTGGTCATTTCAACGATGACCTGCTGGATCGGCTTGTCGAAGTCCTTGGGGTTGATGCAGTCGGTGGCACCGAATTCACGCGCCAGTTCAAACTTGGACGGGTTGGTGTCCACCGCGATGATGCGGCCGGCCTTGGCCTGGCGCGCGCCCTGGATGACGGCCAGGCCGATGCCGCCCAGCCCGAACACCGCCACGCTGTCGCCTTCGGCAACCTTGGCGGTGTTGTGCACCGCGCCGATGCCGGTGGTGACGCCACAGCCGAGCAGGCAGACGTGTTCCGGGTTCGCTTCCGGATTGATCTTCGCCAGCGACACTTCGGCAACCACGGTGTACTCGCTGAAGGTCGAACAGCCCATGTAGTGGTAGATCGGCTCGCCGTTGTAGCTGAAGCGGCTGGTGCCATCGGGCATCACGCCCTTGCCCTGGGTGGCACGCACGGCCACGCACAGGTTGGTCTTGCCGCTCTTGCAGAACAGGCATTCGCCGCACTCGGCGGTGTACAGCGGAATCACGTGGTCGCCCGGCTTGACGCTGGTCACGCCCTCGCCCACTTCGACCACGATGCCCGCGCCTTCGTGGCCGAGCACCACCGGGAACAGGCCTTCCGGATCATCGCCAGACAGGGTGAACGCATCGGTATGGCAGACACCGGTGTGGGTGATCTTGACCAGCACTTCGCCGGCCTTCGGCGGGGCGACGTCGATCTCGACGATCTGCAGCGGCTGGCCGGGACCAAAGGCGACGGCGGCACGGGACTTCATGGTGAACTCTCCAGAAACGTAAGGAAAACAGGATGCACGGCGCGGTGTTGCGCCATCGTTTATTTCAGGTATGAGCGGATCAACGCGCTCATGTCGCGCACACGTTCGGCGCGTTGTTCATCGGACGCGGCCGGCTGCCCGAACTCCTCACGCAGATGCGCCTCCATCACCTCGGACATCAGGCCATTGACCGCACCACGGATCGCGGCGATCTGCTGCAGCACCGGCCCGCAGTCGGCGCCGGCTTCCAGCGCGCGGTCCAGCGCATCGCACTGGCCACGGATGCGGCGCACGCGGGCCAGGACCTTCTTTTTTTCTTCGGGGGAGTGCGGCATGGCGAGGCCACCTCGGAACTATACTGGGGGATAGTATACACAGACCCTGCCCGGTCGCCATTCACGCAGGCTCAGTCGAACACGCCCTGGCCGGACAGCCGGGTCAGTTCGTCCACCACGTAACGCACCTTCGGCCGCAGGTGGCGCGTGGGCGGCCACAGCGCGTGGATGTCGATATGCCGCTGCATGTGGTCATCCAACACCGATTGCAGCGCACCGGAATCCAGGTGACGGCGCAGCAGCGAGATCGGCATCTGGCAGATGCCCAAGCCGGCGATGGCCCCTTCGATCACCGCATCGCCATCGTTGAGCTGGTAGGTCGCATTGGGGATGAAGCTGCCCTCTGCGTCGTCGCGGCCGACACGCCACGCGACCGGCTGGCCGTGGCGGAAGCCGACGATGCTGCGGTGCTGGGCCAGTTCCTGCACCGTACGCGGCACGCCATGGGCCTGCAGATAATCCGGCGAGGCGCAGGTGACCAGGCGCTGGCGGCCGAGCTGCCGGGCCACCAGGTGTTCGGCCTGGTGCAGGCCGCCAAAGCGGATCAGCAGATCGATGCCCTCCTCCACCGGATCGACGAAATGGTCGGTGAAGGTCATCGTCAGCTGCAGGTCCGGGTACTGCCGGCACAGCCGCAGCAGCACCGGCAGCACCACCAGCCGCCCGAACGAGGACGGCATGTCGATGCGCAGCCGCCCGCTGGGCAGGCCGGCCGAGCCCAGGCAGGCCTCAGCGGCGGAAATCTCTTCCAGCGCCGCCGCACACGAGGCGTAGTACGCCTCGCCGTCGGTGGTCAGTGCGATGCGCCGCGTGGTGCGATGGAACAGGCGCACGCCCAGCCGTGATTCCAGCCGGGCGATGGCCTTGCCCACCGCCGAGCGCGAGATGCCCAGTGCATCGGCCGCTTCAGTGAAGCTGCCCGAGCGCGCGGTGGTCACGAAGGTCACCAGGCCGTTCAAGGATTCCAGTGGCAGCATGCTTGCATCTCCATTGGGGACAAATAGTCCCGCAGCAGGGGAAATCGAACCGCTTTATATGCCCGCATGTCAACTCCATCCTGTAGGCATCGCGCCACTGGTGCCCTCCCCGCTTGAGATGACTGCCATGACTTCCCCCCTCTTCCACCCCTACGACCTGGCCGGAACGCCGCTGCGCAACCGTCTTGCGATGGCGCCGATGACCCGCGCCCGCAACCCCGGTTCAGTGGCCAATGCACTCACCGCGCAGTACTACCGGCAGCGCGCCAGCGCCGGCCTGATCATCAGTGAAGGCACGCCGGTGTCGCCACAGGGCCAGGGCTATATCGACGTGCCGGGCATCTGGTCGGCCGAGCAGGTCGCCGGCTGGAAGCAGGTCACCGAGGCTGTGCATGCCGAACAGGGCGCGATCTTTGCCCAGCTGTGGCACGTGGGCCGCATGTCGCATGCCTCGCTGCAGCCCGAGGGCGGACAGCCGGTCAGCGCCGGCACGCGCGCGGTGGCCAGTGGTCCCGGCAACAGCGCCTTCGTGTATCTGCACGATGGCAGCCGCGGGCATGCCGATCCGACGCCACCGCGCGCCCTGCGCACCGACGAAGTTCCCGGCATCGTCAGCGACTTCGTGCGCGGCGCGGAAAACGCGATGGCCGCCGGCTTCGATGGCATCGAACTGCACGCGGCCAACGGTTACCTGTTCGAGCAGTTCCTCAACCCGGTCATCAATGATCGGCAGGACCTCTACGGCGGCTCGCTGCGCAACCGCGCGCGGTTGATCCTGGACACCGTGGATGCGATGGCGCAGCGCATCGGCGCGCATCGCATCGGTGTGCGCCTGGCACCGAACAGCCAGGTCTTCGACATGCCGGTCTATGCCGAGAACGAAGCAACCTACCTGTACCTGGCCGAGGAACTGGGCAAGCGCGGGCTGGCGTATGTGCATCTGAACGACAACTACCTGCGCGGCGCACCGGTGGTCGGCGAGGCGTTCCTCAAGGCCTTCAAGCAGGCCTACGGCGGCACGGTGATCCTGGCCGGCGGCATGACCCGCGAACGCGCGCTGCGCCTGGTCGGCGAAGGCACCATCGATATCGCGGCCTTCGGTCAACCGTTCATCGCCAACCCGGACCTGGTCGAGCGTCTGCAGCAGGACATCGCGCTGGCCGCGCCGGATCGCGACACCTACTACGGTGGTGGCGAAGCAGGCTATCTCGACTACCCGCGCGCGCAGTAGAGCCACGCCATGCGTGGATGCGGGCGTACACTGCCTGCCCGCATCCACTGAAACCCACCATGGATACGCCCACCGCATCGTTCATCGTCAACCTCGACGTCCCCGATCTCGCGGCAGCCGAAACCTTCTACACGGCAGCCTTCGGCCTGCGGATCGGCCGCCGTCTCGGGCCGGGCGCCGTCGAACTGCTCGGCGGCCCCACGCCGCTGTACCTGCTGCAGAACGAGGCTGGCAGCGCGGCCACCGGAGACGGCGACGTACGCGACTACGAACGCCACTGGACGCCGCTGCACCTGGACTGGGTGGTGGATGACATCGAGGCCGCGTTGGAACGCGCGGTCGCGGCCGGCGCGACGCTCGAACAATCCGTGCGCGAGCGTCGCTGGGGCCGCATCGCCGTGCTCGCCGATCCTTTCGGACATGGCTTCTGCCTGATCCGGTTCAGCGGCGAGGGATACGACGCGCTGGTGGAATGAGTTCCTCGCCGCCGCGGGCTCACCGTTGTTTTGATGGCATCGCGCAGCGGGAGCCATCCACGCGTGGCGTGGATCTACTGCACGGTGCCACCCGGGTATGAGGTGGTGTGGTTCAGTAGACCCACGCCATGCGTGGATGCGACCCACCCCGCTTCACTCGCGCAGCATATCCACGAACGCGCGCAGCGCACCCGGCATCTGTCGCTGCTTCGGGTAGTACAACGCAAACCCCGCGAACGGTTCGCTCCAGTCTTCCAGCACCGCCACCATCTGCCCCGAATCGATGTACGGCCGCGCGGTGTCTTCCAGCACATAGGCCAGGCCGATGCCATCGAGCACGGCACTGACCACGGTCCCCTGCTCGCCCAGGGTCAGCCGGCCGGGTACATCGATTTCCAGCGCCAGCCCTTCGCGTTCGAACTGCCACTTGTACAGATGACCGCTGGCGAAGCGGAAACGGATGCATTCGTGCATGGCAAGGTCACGCGGGTGCTGTGGTGCGGGCCGCCGCCGCAGGTACTCCGGCGCGCCAACGATCAGGCCGCGCAGCGGCGGGCCCATCGGCACCGCCACCATGTCCTCGGGCACGAACTCATGCAGGCGCACACCGGCGTCGTAGCCCTCGGCGACAATGTCGACCAGGCCATCGTTTTCGGTCAGTTCCACGCGGATGTCCGGATGCGCGTGCAGGAAGCGCGCCAGCCGCGGTCCCAGCTGGGTCGGCACTGCCGCACGCGTGGCGTTGATGCGCAGCAGTCCCGCCGGTGCGGCACGGAACTGGTTCATCTCCTCCAGCGCGTCATGCACCTGGCCCAGCGCCGGCTGCAGGCGTTCCAGAAGGCGCTGGCCGGCCTCGGTCAGGGCCACGCTGCGGGTGGTACGGTGGAACAGCCCCACCCCCAGCCGCTCTTCCAGCGCGCGGATCGCATAGCTCACCGCCGAGGTCGACAGGGCCAGCTCGGCGCCGGCGCGACGGAAGCTGCGGTGGCGGGCAACCGCCGCGAAGGCGGCCAGGTGCGAGAGATTGTCAGTGGCCATGATTGTGCAGTCTGCCTTGATGAATCATGCCGATATCCGGGCTTCTTACCCCGGGTTACGGCGCGTATTGTAAAACGCCTTTCGACAAACCCGCCAAGGATTCCCCATGTCCCTCGCCCGTGGTTACGCCGCCCATACCCATACCGACCCGCTGGTGCCCTTCGAGTTCGAGCGCCGCGCCGTCGGCCCGAACGACGTGCGCATCGAGATCCTCTACAGCGGCATCTGCCATTCGGACCTGCACCAGGCCCGTGATGACTGGGGTGGCTCGATCTACCCGATGGTGCCGGGCCACGAGATCATCGGCCGGGTCACCGAAGTCGGCAGCGAGGTCACCCGTTTCAAGGTGGGCGACCATGCCGGCGTCGGCTGCATGGTCGATTCCTGCCGCCATTGCGATGCCTGCGAACACGACCTGGAACAGTACTGCGCCGAGGGTGCGACCTGGACCTACAACGGCCGCGAGCGCGCGGACGGTGCACCGACCTACGGTGGCTATTCCGACCACGTGGTGGTCGAGCAGCGCTTCGTGGTCAAGGTGTCCGAATCGCTCGACCTGAAGGCCGCCGCGCCGCTGCTGTGCGCTGGCATCACCACCTGGTCGCCGCTGCGCCACTGGAAGGTCGGTCCCGGCCAGAAGGTCGGCGTGATCGGCCTGGGTGGCCTCGGCCACATGGGCGTGAAGTTCGCCAAGGCGCTGGGCGCGCACGTGGTGATGATCACCACCACCCCGGAAAAGGGTGCCGACGCCAAGCGCCTGGGCGCCGACGAAGTGCTGGTCTCGCGCGATGCCGCGCAGATGAAGGCGCACGCTGGCAGCTTCGACTTCCTGCTCAACACCATCCCGGTCGGTCATGACACCAACCCGTACATGGGTCTGCTCAAGCGCGAAGCCACCATGTGCCTGGTCGGCGTACTGACCGAACTGGACCCGCCGCTGACCGGCGGCAGCGTGATCTTCGGCCGCAAGCACCTGACCGGCTCGGCGATCGGCGGCATGGCCGAGACCCAGGAAATGATGGACTTCTGTGCCGAGCACGGCATCGTCAGCGACGTGGAGATGATCGACATCAAGAACGTCAACGAAGCCTGGGAGCGCATGGCCAGGAACGATGTGCGCTATCGCTTCGTGATCGACATGGCGACGATGAAGAACGCCGCCTGATCGATCGGTGGCAGTGAAGGAAGAACCCCGGCCTGGCCGGGGTTTTTCGTTTGCGTTGCACGGCCCGGCGAGCGAAGCGGTTGCCTCCCCCCTTCGGAAATGACGAAGGTCAAGAACCCGGCCGCCAGCGGGGCGCAGACTCGCCGCATGGCCCGCCCTTCTTCCCCCGCGATGCTGATGCGTGCGCCGCATCGGCTGCTGTTCTTCATTGGTGCCGGCAACCTGCTGCTGGCGATGCTGTGGTGGGCGCTGTGGCTGGGCGCGCTGCGTGGGCTGTGGGTAGCGCAGCCGCCTCCCTTGCCTGCGGCATGGCTGCACGCCCTGCTGATGCAGTACCTGGTGCTGCCCAGCTTCATTTTCGGCTTCCTGCTCACCGTGTTTCCGCGCTGGATGGGCCAGCCCGAACTGCCGCGCCGCTGCTATGCGCCGGTCGGTGCGGGCCTGTTCGGCGGGCAGGCGCTGCTGATTGCCGCCGCCTGCGGCTGGTCCGCGGGGCTGTGGCCTGGCCTGCTGCTGGCAGTGGCCGGCTGGACTGCCGGCCTGTTCGTTCTCGGCGGCGTATTGAAGGCGGCTGGTGCGAACCGCAACTGGCATGCGCGCGCCTGTTTCGCAGCGTTGCTGCTTGGCTGGCTGGGCCTGCTGCTGTTCCTCGCCGTGGCGTGCGGCCATGCCACGCTGATGCCGGTGCACGTGGCGCTGGGAACGTTCGGCCTGTTGTTGCCGGTCTATCTCACCGTCGCGCATCGGATGATTCCGTTCTTCGCCAACAACGTGGTGGCCGGCTATGTGCCGTGGCGTCCGCTGCGCTGGCTGGCCGCGATGTGGGCGCTGATGCTGCTGCGCCTGCTGCTGATCGCCGTGCAGAGCGATGTATGGCTATGGCTGGCCGACGCACCGCTGCTGGCGCTGTCGATCCAGGCGCTATGGCGCTGGTGGCCGCGCGGACCGATGCCCGGCCTGCTGTTGGCCTTGTTGCTGGCACTGGCGTGGTTGCCGCTCAGTTTCGCGCTGTACCTGCTGCAGGACATCGCACCGTTGCTTGGCCACCCGCAGCTGCTCGGCCGTGCGCCGCTGCATGCGCTGGCGGTGGGCCTGTTCGGCAGCCTGCTGGTGGCGATGGTTACCCGTGTCACCCAGGGCCATTCGGGGCGACCGCTGGTGATGCCACCCGTGGCCTGGTTCGCGTTCGTCGCGCTGCAGGCGGTGGCGATCATGCGCATCGTTGCCGAGCTGATGCCGGACGTCTATGCCTGGCATTTCGCCGCCGCCATTGGTTGGCTGCTGGCGCTTGCGCCATGGGTGGTGCGTCTGGGTTGGATCTACCTGAGCCCGCGGCGGGATGGCAAGCCGGGCTGACCGCATCGCCGGGCATGGCCCGGCGCTACCGCAATCGAATCAGTACGCGAACTCGCGGAACACCGGGTCAACGTCGCCGTGCCAGCGGCCGTGGAACAGCGCCAGCTTGCGCTCGGCCGGGGTCAGGCCGGACTCGACGATTTCCTGCAGCACATCCAGGAACTTGCTCTCATCCTGGCCATCGGCATTGCGCGCCGCGCGGCGCTTGAGCCCTTCCACCGAAATCTTCACCGCTTCGCGCGCCAGGTCACGCACGGTGCCGTTGCGGAACGGCAGCGCCAGCGCGTGCTTCGGCACGCCATCACGCAGTGCATGGCGCTCGACCAGACTGAAATCACGCACCAGGTCCCACGCTGCATCCAACGCGGTGTCGTCATACAGCAGGCCGACCCAGAAGGCCGGCAGCGCGCACAGGCGGCTCCACGGACCGCCATCGGCGCCACGCATCTCCAGATACTTCTTCAGGCGCACTTCCGGGAATGCGGTGGTGGTGTGGTCCGACCAGTCGCGCAGTGTCGGCAGCGCACCGGGCAGCACCGGCAGCTTGCCCTGCATGAAATCGCGGAAACTCTGCCCGCTGGCATCGTGGTAGATGCCATCGCGGTAAGAGAAGTACATCGGCACGTCCAGCAGGTAATCAACGTAACGCTCGTAGCCGAACCCGTCCTCGAACACGAAGTCGAGCATGCCGGTGCGGTCGGCATCGGTATCGGTCCAGATGTGCGACCGGTAGCTGAGGTAGCCGTTCGGCTTGCCCTCGGTGAACGGCGAGTCGGCAAACAGCGCCGTGGCGATCGGCTGCAGCGCCAGCGACACGCGGAACTTCTTCACCATGTCCGCTTCGCTGGCGTAATCCAGATTCACCTGCACGGTGCAGGTGCGGGTCATCATGTCCAGGCCAAGCGAACCGACCTTGGGCATGTAGGAACGCATGATCTTGTAGCGGCCCTTGGGCATCCACGGCATCTCATCGCGCGTCCACTTCGGCTGGAAGCCCATGCCGAGGAAACCCAGCTGCAACTCGCCAGCAACCTGTGCCACCTCATTGAGGTGGGTTCCGGTTTCCACGCAGGTCTGGTGGATGGTTTCCAGCGCCGCGCCGGACAGTTCCAGCTGACCGGCCGGTTCCAGCGTCACCGAGGCGCCATCGCGCAGCAGGGCGATGGTGTTGCCGTTCTCCTGCACCGGTTCCCAGCCGAACCGCACCAGACCATTGAGCAGCGCCTCGATGCCGCGGTCACCGTCGAAGGTCGGCGGGCGCAGGTCATCCAGGCGGAACCCGAACTTCTCGTGCTCGGTACCGATGCGCCACTGCGCGCGGGGCTTCTCGCCGGAGGCGATCTCCGCCACCAGCTGCGAGCGGTCGGTAATGGGCGTATCGGCGACGTGGCTGGGGCTCGACAAGGGGGTGGCTCGCTGGACGGTGGCAGGGGATGTGGGGCTGGGAGCCTTGCATCGCAAGGGCGCACTATAGCGTGGCGGCCGGTGACGGCATGCGACGGTGACGGGTTTCAGCATCCTATCGACACCCTCTTGACCCTCGTACACTCACGGTCATGAGCCGCCATTCACGACATCCCGAACTGCACCGGGCCGACCGCGTCGGCTGGTTGCGCGCCGCCGTACTGGGCGCCAACGATGGCATCGTCTCGGTCGCCGGGCTGGTGGTGGGCGTAGCCGCCAGTGGCGCCCCGGCCAGCATGGTACTGGCCACCGGCGTCGCGGGCACCGTGGCCGGCGCGATGTCGATGGCTGCCGGCGAGTACGTCTCGGTGCAGACCCAGGCTGATACCGAACAGGCCGATCTGGCAGTGGAAATGCGCGAACTGCACGAAGATCCGCACAGCGAACTGGACGAGCTGACCGCCATCTACCGCCACCGGGGCCTGCAACCGGCGCTGGCACGCCAGGTGGCCGAACAACTGACCGCGCACGATGCGCTGGGCGCCCATGCACGCGACGAACTGGGCATCACCGACGAACTGCGCGCGCGCCCGCTGCAGGCGGCGCTGGCTTCAGCCGCTGCGTTCACCTGCGGCGCCGCCCTGCCGGTCCTTACCGCGCTGCTGGCACCCACCCAGCAGGTGATGCTGTCCACCACCGCCAGCACCCTGCTTGGCCTGTGCCTGACCGGCGCGATGGCCGCCCGTGCCGGCGGTGCGTCGCCGCTGCGCGGGGCGTTGCGGGTGATGTTCTGGGGCGCATTGGCGATGGCTGCCGCCGCCGGCGTCGGGCGACTGCTGGGGGCGCACGTCTGATGACGGCGATGCTGCCCCCCACCACCGCGTTGCTTGCCGAGTTGGCCAGCCTGGCCGGCTGCGAGCGTGCCGAGGGCTATGCGTGCATCACCGCACGCCGCGAGCACGGCGCCAGCTCGGTGGAGATTCCACAACCGCAGTTCGCGATCCTTCTGGAAGGCCGCAAGCAGGTACGCACTGCGAGCCAGTCGCTGCACTTCGTGCCGGGCGACATCCTGCTGATCACCCAGCGCTGCCGCATCGATGTGGTCAACACACCCGACCCGCTGACCGGTCGTTACCTCAGTGCGATCGTGCCGCTGTGCGCGGAGGTGCTGGGCGCCGCGCGCACGTTGTGGGGCGATGCGTTGCCAGCGGCGGGCCCTGCGTTGGCGCGGCAGGCACTGAGCGATCACGCCACGGTGCTGCGCAGCTGGCGGCAGTCGTTGCAGGATGCCCACTACAGCGAAGCACGGCTGGCACTGGCCACGCTGGTGCTGGGATGGTGCCGGCAGGGGCATGGCAACCTGCTGCTGCCACACGCACCGACGCTGGGCGAACAGATCCGCGACCGCATTGCCGCCGAGCCTGCGCGCGACTGGCAATCACGCGATGTGGAAGATCACTTCGCTCTGAGCGGCGCCACCCTGCGGCGGCGGTTGGCGGCCGAGGACACCAGTCTTCGCCAGTTGCTGACCGAGGCGCGCCTGGCCCATGGCATGCAGCTGCTGTACACCACCGATCTGCCGTTGAAGACGGTGGCAGCGCGCGCCGGGTACCGGTCTGCGGCCAGCTTCAGCAAGCGCTTCGCCGAGCAGTACGGGCTCGCTCCTACAGATATCTGAGGGTTCTTCAGCAGGGCTGCGCCCTGCACCTGCCGAAGCTCCAAGCCAAAGCAACAGCAACAGCAACAGCAACAGCGTACGTTCCGCCCCACCTCTGACAGATTCCGGCGGCTGTTGGTAGGTGTCGACCTTGGTCGACACACCTGTCAGATATCGAATGAAATTTCCGACAGATCGCGGAAATCTGTCGAAGGCGGGGTGGGTCCGGTTGCGGGGGCGTGAGCGCCATGGGCCCGAGGCATGCCTCGGGCGGGTTGGGCAGGACGCCCAACCCCGGTCTTGCCGTGTGCGCAGGAACGCGCACACGAGCAAGCGCGACCGAGCCTACAGGGATGTATTTACGGCGTCCCCCGCAACCGGGCCCACCCCGCCATCCCACGGAATGCCGCTGTTGCTGTTGCTGTTGCCTCTGCGGCTGCAGGGCGCAGCCCTGCCAATAACCCCCATTGAGCATTCCGCGTAGTGGTTTGAGCGCCGCGCGCACGCACGCCACGGCACGCTGTGCAGCAACGGAATCGTCCGTCATCCACCGAGAACCACCATGACACTGCGTCACCTGCCGCTGCGCGCCGCCCTGCTGCTGGCCCTGTCATCGCTGCCGCTGGCCGCGCTAGCCGAAGCCACCTCGCCCGCCCCCACCCAGCAGGTACCGGGCGTCTACCACCAGCGCGTGGGTGCGCTGCAGGTCACGGCTGTGTTCGATGGTGTGGTTGCACTGGGCCGGCAGGAAGTGGTCGATGTGCCGCCGGCGCTGGTCAGTCGCCTGCTCGAAGGCCGCTACGTACCCGAGGACAAGAAGGGGCTGCAGACCGCCATCAATGCGTTTCTTGTCCGCCAGGGCAATCATCTGACCCTGGTCGATGCCGGTACCGCGCAGTGTTTCGGGCCCGGCCTGGGCCAGGTGCTGGGCAACCTGCGCGCGGCGGGCGTGGACCCGGCCGAGATCGATGACGTACTGCTGACCCACGCGCATCCGGACCACCTGTGTGGTGTGCTCGACGCGCAGGGCAAGCCGGCCTATCCCAACGCCACGTTGTGGCTGTCCAAGGCCGATGCCGATTACTGGCTGGATCCCGCCAGCGAAGCGACTGCGCCACAGGGCGTGCGCTTTGCCTTCCCACTGGCACGCAATGCCGTAGCGCCCTACCAGGCGGGCGGACACCTGCATACGTTCCAGCCCGGCCAGGCCCTGCCCGGGGGCGCGGTGGCAATGGATACCCACGGCCACACGCCGGGGCATGTGTCCTACCGCTTCGACAGTCAGGGCCAGTCACTGCTGGTGTGGGGCGATGTGCTGCACTTCCACGCGGTGCAGTTCGCGCACCCGGAGGCCGCCTTCGAAGCCGATTCGGATCGCAAGGCTGCCACTGCCGCGCGTCGCACGCTGCTGCAGCAGGCCACCGCCAAGGGCTGGTGGGTGGCGGGTGCGCATCTGCCGTTCCCCGGCCTGGGCCACGTGCGCAGCGAGGGCACGGCCTATGCGTGGGTGCCGGCGGAATTCTCGCCGCTGTGATGCATCGCCGCCGGGCATAGCCCGGCGCTACCACCGTCGATGGCGATGGATAAAAGGTGTTCCGGTAGCGCCGGGCCATGCCCGGCGAGCACAACGACGCGCTTATTCCAGCCCCAGCCAACCACCGATGATGCCGCGGGCTTCCTCGACGCCGGTACGGGCGGCACCGGAGAACACCTGCACGCTGACCGTGTCACCGAAGGAAGAGTGCAGTTCCTTGCGCACCTTCTGCAGGGTCTGCATCTGCTGGCTGCGGCTCAGCTTGTCGGCCTTGGTCAGCAGCGCATGCGCCGGCAGGCCACGCTGCACGGCATAGGCCAGCATCTGCCGGTCGTAGTCCTTCAGCGGGTGGCGGATATCCATCACCACCACCAGGCCCCTCAGGGCATTGCGGGTGCGGAAGTAGCGGTCGATGAAGGCCTGCCAGTGCGCCTGCAGGTCCAGCGGCACCTTGGCGTAGCCGTAACCGGGCAGATCGACCAGATGGGCTTCCGGGGTCACCTGGAAGAACACCAGCTGCTGGGTGCGGCCAGGGGTCTTGGAGACCCGGGCCAGGCTGTTCTGGCGGGTCAATGCGTTGAGGGCACTGGACTTGCCGGCGTTGGAGCGGCCTGCAAAGGCCACTTCGGACCCTTCATCGGGCGGCAGCTGCCCCATGTTGTGGGCAGAGAGGTGGTATTGGGCGCGTTCGATGAGCAATGACATGTGCATAGGATCGCATGTTGCGGCGCCGCGCGCCCGGCCCGGGGGCCTTCCCGCGGGAAAATGCTGCACTGCTGCGTTGACCGTGTACGGAAACGGCGTTGATAATCCGGGCGATGCCGGCCGCCGCCGCCCGGCCGGTCCATACGGAGCTTCAGCATGCGCCACGCTCGCGTTCTTGCCGTATCCGCCCTTGCTACCGCTGTTGTCGTTGCCGCTGCTGCCTTCGCGCAGACCACGTTGACCCCGCTGCCTGACAACGGGCCAATCAACACCGCCTCGCTGGAGGTGGATTTCAGCAAGACCACCTGGGGTGACGTCAAGGCTGGCCAGACCAAGGCCACCGCCTGCGCCGCCTGCCATGGGGCCGATGGCAATTCCACGGTGGAGATGTATCCCAGCATTGCCGGCCAGAGCGAGCGCTACGTCGCCCAGCAGATGGCACTGATTGCCAACGGCCAGCGCAGTTCCGGCGCAGCGGTGGCGATGGTGCCCTTCGTGCAGAACCTTACCCCGCAGGACATGCGCGATATCGGCGCGTTCTTCTCCACCCAGAAGGCCAACGCCGGCATTGCCGACGACAGCCTGGTGGCCGAAGGCCCCTACAAGGGCATGAAGTTCTACCAGATCGGCCAGCAGCTCTACCGCGGTGGCGATGCCCAGCGCGGACTGCCGGCCTGCATGGCGTGCCACGGCCCCAGTGGCGCCGGCAATCCCGGCCCGGCCTATCCGCACATCGGTGGCCAGCACGCCAGCTATGTCGCCCGTCGCCTGCAGGAATACCAGGCAGGGCAGACCAACGAGACCGACAAGGCGCACTTCCAGATCATGGCGGCGGTCGCGCAGAAGCTCACCGAACAGGAAGTCCAGGCCCTTTCCAGCTACCTGCAGGGCCTGCACAACAAGGCCGACGACCTGGCTGCCGAGGTCGCTTCCACGCGACCGGCTGCCGCCCCCTGACCGCCACTGGTCGGCCCGGGTCGCCACGGCGACCCGTTGCTGCGGTATGTTCCCTTCACGCCGGCGGCTGCGCCGGCGTTGTCATTTTCAACGGAGATGCGTGTCGATGAGGTTGATTCCCCGCCTGTTGCTGTCCCTGCTGGTGCTGCTGCCGCTGGCGGCGTGTGCTGCCCCCGCCAACGCCCCGCTGGTCGAGGGCAAAGACTACGAGCGCATCGCCAAGCCCGGCCCGTTCCAGCCGCTGGCCGGCAAGATCGAAGTGGTCGAAGTGTTCGGGTACACCTGCCCGCATTGCGCCCATTTCGAACCGCAGCTGGCCGCCTGGGCCGCCAAGCTGCCCGCCGACGTCCGCTTCACCCCGGTGCCGGCCGCCTTCGGTGGCGTCTGGGATTCCTGGGCACTGGCCTACTACGCCGCCGACGAAGTCGGCGTGGCCAAGCGCAGCCACGGTGCCGTGTTCAAGGCCCTGCATGAAGACGGCACGCTGCCGATGCAGAACGTCTCTGCCGATGAACTGGCCAACTTCTACAAGGCCTACGGCGTGACCGCCGAACGCTACACCCTGGCCCTGCGCGGCGATGCGGTGCAGAAGAAGGTCGATGCCGCCCGTGCCTTCGCCCAGCGCACGCAGGTGCCGGGCACCCCGGCCATCATCATCAACGGCCAGTACCTGGTCCGCGGCAACAGCTTCGACGACCAGCTGCGCATTGCCTCGGCGCTGATTGCCCAGGCCCGCGCCGCCGGCGGCCGCTGAACCAACGCCCACCACCGACACGGCGCTGTCGCCGCCGCATGTCATCATTTCCCTCTGGCCGGCGCCTGACGCCGGCCCCACCTTTCCAGATGCTGGAGACGTTTCCATGAATACCCGTTTCGCCGCACTCGCACTGGCAGCGCTGCTGCCGATCCTGGCGGCCTGCAAGGCCGACGACGGCACCACCAACACCGCCGCCCCGGCTGAACCGGCCGCTACCCCGGCCGCCACCGAGCCGACGACGCCGGCGGCGGGTACCGACGCGGCCGCACCGGCTGCCGAAGGCGACAAGGCTGCGGCTGAAACCGCGCCGGCGCCGACCACGGCCGCGCTGACCGGTCCGGCCCCGGTGGAAGGCGCCGATTACCAGCTGATCCCGAACGGCCAGCCGTTCCAGCCGGCCACCGGCAAGGTGGAAGTGGCCGAGATCTTCGGTTACGTCTGCCCGGCCTGTGCCGCCTTCCAGCCGCTGGTTGGCCCGTGGAAGGCCGGCCTGCCGAGCGATGTGAACTTCGTCTACGTACCGGCCATGTTCGGCGGCACCTGGGACAACTACGCCCGTGCCTTCTACGCCGCGCAGACCCTGGGCGTGCAGGAAAAGACCCACGAAGCCCTGTACGCGGCCATCCACTCGCAGAAGACCCTGAAGGGTGAGCGCGGCGCCGATTCGGTCGACGACATCGCCAAGTTCTACGGCGCTTACGGCGTGGATCCCAAGCAGTTCGCCTCCACCATGGGCAGCTTCGCGGTCAACGCCAAGACCAGCTCGGCCAAGCAGTTCGCCCAGCGCAGCCAGATCAGCGGCACCCCGTCGATCATCGTCAACGGCAAGTACCTGGTGAAGGGCAAGAGCTTCCCGGACATGCTGCGCATCGCCGACCACCTGATCGCCCGCGAACGCGGCGTGGCCCAGGCTCACTGATCAAAGAGACGTTTTCCCGGCCGTGACTTCCCCCCACACACGGACCCTGCGCTTGCTGACGGCCAATATCCAGGCCGGCTCAAGTACCCGCCGCTACAGCGACTATGTGACCCGCAGCTGGTCACATGCGCTGCCGGCGGGTCGCAAGCGCAGCAGCCTTGACGCGATTGCCACCTTGGCGCGTGGTCATGACATCGTCGGCCTGCAGGAGGCCGACCCGGGCAGCCTGCGCTCGGGCTTCACCAACCAGACCCATTACCTGGCCCAGCGTGCCGGCTTCAATTACTGGAGCCACCAGCCGAACCGGCGCATGGGCGGAGTCGCCTCCAGCGCCAATGGCCTGCTGAGCAAGCTCGAACCGGTGGAAGTGCAGGATCATGCCCTGCCCGGCCGCATCGGTGGGCGCGGTGTGCTGCTGGCCAAGTTCGGTGATGGCACCGATGGCCTGGCGGTGGCGGTGGCGCACCTGTCGCTGGGTGCCGGGTCACGGATGGCGCAGCTCGGTTTCATTGCCGAGCTGTTGTCCGACCATCCCAACGCCGTACTGATGGGCGATTTCAACTGCCTGGCCGAACGCCCGGAAATGCAGGTGCTTTACCAGAAGACCCGGCTGCAGCCGCCCGGCTGCATCGTGCCGACCTTCCCCAGCTGGCGCCCGGATCGCGCCATCGACCACATCCTGGTCAGCAGCGGCCTGCAGACCCGCGCCGTGGAAGCAGTGCCGGCGGCATTTTCCGATCACCTCGCCCTGGCGATGCAGATCGACGTCCCCGCCGACGCCCTGCGCTGACCGCTCCTGGTAGGTTGGCCCGCCGCTCTGGTGGGTGCGGACCGTTGGTCCGCACGCCCTACCCCGCCTGCACCACCGGCACCTTCTGCCGTCGCGCGGTCATCGTGCTGCCCACCGAGGCCAGCACCGTGCAGCCGATCGCCACCCACTGCAGGCCATGCAGGTGCTCGTGCAGCAGCAGCATCGCCCACAGCGCGGCCACCGCCGGTTCCATGCTGATCAGGATGCCGAAGGTCTCCTTCGGCAGGCGCTTGAGCGCCATCATCTCCAGTGACATCGGGATCGCGCTCGATACCAGCGCCACCAGCAGCCCGGCCAGCAGGATCTTCGGTTCCAGCAGTGCGGCCCCGGCATGCACCACGCCCACCGGCACCACCACCAGCGATGCGGCCAGCAGCCCCAGCGACACCGAATGCCCGGCGTGCAGATGGCCGGCGCGCTTGCCGAACACGATGTACAGCCCCCAGCACGCAGCCGCGCCCATCGCATACAGCACGCCTGCCGGATCCAGCGCCGGGCCGCCACCGATCGGCAGCAGCAACATCAGCCCCACCGCCGCGCAGCCCACCCACAGGAAGTCGATCGGCCGCCGCGAAGACAGCATCGCCACCGTCAACGGCCCGGTGAACTCGATGGCCACCGCAATGCCGAACGGGATGGTGCGCAGCGCCATGTAGAACAGCAGGTTCATCAGGCCCAGGGTCAGGCCATACCGCAGGATGGTGATCGCATCCACGCGGCTGGTTTTCCAGCGCCACGGCCGCCAGAACAGCAGCAGCAACAGCGCCGAGAAGCCCACCCGCAGCGCACTGGTGCCCTGCGCACCGATCAACGGGAACAACTGCTTGGCGTAGGAAGTACCGATGGCCAGCGCGGTGACCGAGCCGAGCACCGCCAGCGCCGGCAACATCGGCGCGATTCGAGAAGTCTGCATGCCGCAAGTCTATTGCGCCGGCGGCGAGCACTTGGCTCAATTGACAGCCCGTCCGTGCAACTTCTGCTCACCATGGCCACCGCCCCCGTGCTGGACAGCTTCGACCGCGCCATCCTGGCCCTGCTGCAGCAGGACAACACCCTGCCGCAACGCCAGATCGCCGAAGCCGTGCACCTGTCCACGGCGGCCGTGCAACGGCGCATCAAGCGCCTGCAGGACGGCGGCGTGATTGCTGCCAATGTGGCCGTGATCGATGCCGCCAAGGTCGGCCGGCCATTGACCATCATCGTCGAGGTGCGCGTGGTCAGCGAGCAGCGCGAACGCGTGGCACCGTTCAGGCGCCGGGTGCAGGACGACCCGGCCGTGCAGCAGTGCTACTCGATCACCGGCGACGGCGATTTCCTGCTGTTGCTTTCGGCGGCCTCGATGGAGGAATACGAAGCGATCACCGAGCGCCTGTTCGGTGGCGATGACAACATCGAGCGCTTTCGCACCTCGGTGGCGCTGGGCACGCTGAAGCGCAGCTTCGCGGTGCCGCTGGCATGACCACACCGCCCTCCCCTGCCCGACGCCTGCGCCGCTGGCTGCTGTCCGCCGCACTGCTGCTGGCCGCTGGCATCGCCGCGCTCTCCCTGTGGAACAGCCCGTGGGCGGCGGCCCCGAAGATGCTGTGGGCGCTGGGACGCATGCCACCGGCCACCGAGCTGCCCGTGCCCGTGGATGGGGTGCGCCCGCGGCAGATCGCCGACACCTTCGGTGCCCCGCGCGGCAGTGACCGCACACATGCCGGCATCGACATCTTCGGCAAGCGCGGCACGCCCGTCCGCAGCGTTACCGCAGGCGTCATCGCCGATGTGAGCGAACGCGGGCTCGGCGGGCGCCAGGTCTGGGTGATCGGCCCCGGGCGCGAGCGCTACTACTACGCGCATCTTGATAGCTGGGCCGAAGGCCTTGCACGCGGCCAGGTGGTCCAGGCCGGCGACCTGCTCGGCCATGTCGGTGACAGTGGCAACGCCAAGGGCACGCCGCCGCACCTGCATTGGGGCATCTACGGCGCGGACGGCGCCCGCGACCCGCTGCCACTGTTGCGCTGACCCCTGCCCCGCAGGGCCGAGCCATGCCCAGGGGCTGCCCACGGGAACTGCCAGCACGTTCATGATTTGTAAATAGGAATAGTTCGTATTACCATTCCTTTCGTTTCCGGTGGCGCCAGGACGGCTTGCCCGCCCTCCTTTTCCATTGCGCCACGCCACCCTGGATGCCGGCCGGCCGAACGCACGCGCCCGTCCAGGAACCCCCATGATCCGTCCCGCCTTCCGTCCCCTGCAGCCGCAGCGGCTCTCCATTGCCGTGCTCGCTGCCCTCTGCGCTGTCACCCCGATGGCCTTCGCTGAAACCGCTGCCGACCCGACCACGCTCGACAAGGTGGTAGTGAAGGGCGAGCGCGCCGAAGGCTACTCGGTACGCCGCACCTCGGCCGGCACCCGCTTCGACCTTGCGCCGCGCGAGATCCCGCAGTCGGTCAGCATCATCAGCCACCAGCGCATCGAAGATCAGAACCTGGACGACATCATCGATGTGCTGGCCAACACCACCGGCGTGACCAGCACCCAGTCCGACAGCGAGCGCACCGAGTTCTACGCGCGCGGTTTCTACATCGACAGCTACCAGTTCGACGGCCTGCCCACGCAGATGGTGCAGAACTGGAGCTATGGGGACTCCGGCCTGGACCTGGCGTTGTACGACCGCGTGGAAGTGGTGCGTGGTGCCACCGGCCTGCTCAGCGGCGCCGGCAACCCGTCGGCATCGGTGAACCTGATCCGCAAGCACGCCGACAGCGCCGAGCTGGCCGGCAGCGTATCGGTGAACGTGGGCAGCTGGGGCCGCACCCGCACCACCGTGGACGTGGGCAGCGCGCTCAACGCGAGCGGCACGGTACGCGGCCGGGTGATCGGCAGCTACCTGGACACCGACGCGCAGATGGACCGCTACAACCAGCACAAGACGCTGGGCTATGTGGTGATCGATGCCGACCTGACCCCGGACACGCAGCTGAGCGTGGGCTACGACTACCAGCAGAAGCGCGCCAACGGCGCCACCTGGGGCGGCTTCCCGATGCTGTTCTCCGACGGCAGCGCGACCGGCTACGACAAATCGTTCAACGCCAGCCCGGACTGGACCTACTGGGATACCACCAGCAAGCGCGCGTTCGCCACGTTGCAGCACGCCTTCAGCAACGGCTGGAAGTTCAAGATCGGCGCCACCCATGACGAGACCAAGGCCGACGACAAGCTGTTCTACCCGGCCTACAACGACTGGACCACGGGTGCCTCGAACTTCGACAAGACCACCGGCGCCGGCATCTCGCCGTCGGCCGGTTTCTACAACACCGAGCGCAAGGTGACCGGCGTCGATGGCTATGTCGACGGGCCGTTCCGGCTGTTCGGCCGCGAACACCAGCTGATGGCCGGCCTGAGCTACAACAAGCGCGACTACGCCAACTACGGTGACTACCAAGTGGGCGGCGCTGGCCTGCCGTGGAACCCGTTTGCCAGCTACCTCAACTGGACCGGCAACATCGCCGAACCGAACTGGAACCCACTGGCGCTGGCCAGCGAAGGCACCATCACCCAGAAGGCCGGTTACGTGGCCGCCCGCCTGTCGCTGGCCGATCCGCTGAAGCTGATCATCGGCGCGCGCTACACCGACTGGAAGAGCGAGGGCGAAGGCGCCGACCGTTCGCACAAGGAAACCACGCCCTATGCCGGCCTGGTGTTCGACATCAATGACACGTACTCGACCTACGCCAGCTACACCGAGATCTTCCAGCCGCAAACGCTGAAGGACCGCAACGGCAGCTACCTGGACCCGGTCGATGGCAAGAGCTACGAAGTGGGCGTCAAGGGCGCCTGGTTCGACAACCGCCTGAACGCCTCGCTGGCGGTGTTCCGCATCGAGCAGGACAACGTCGGCCAGATCACCGGCGAGCCGGTGCCCGGCAGCCAGAACGAATTCGCCTACCGCGCCGCACGCGGTACGGTCAGCCGCGGCTTCGAGTTCGAGTTGAACGGTGAGCTGGCACCGGGCTGGAACGCCACCTTCGGCGCCTCACGCTACGTGGCCAAGGATGCCAGCGATGCCGACATCAACACCAACCTGCCGCAGACCGCGCTGAAGCTGTTCACCAGCTACACCCCGCAGTCGCTGCAGGCGCTGACCGTGGGTGGCGGCGCCAACTGGCAGAACCGCATCTACTACCCGGTGCCGGTCTACGGTCGCATTGAACAGAGTGGCTATGCGCTGGTCAGTGCCTTCGTGCGCTACCGCATCTCGCCGGAGTTCAGCGTGCAAGCCAACCTCAACAACCTGCTGGACAAGACGTACCTCTCGCAGATCAATGGCTACGGTGCCTACGGCGATGGCCGCAATGGCTCGCTGACCTTCACTTGGTCGTTCTGATGCAGACGGCGCCGGGCATCCCCCGGCGCCTGCCGTACCCGATCCGGCTATGCTGCAGGGCCTCGTCTGCCAGGAAGGCTGCATGTCACCACTCGCACGAAGCTTGGTTTCCCTGCTGATAGGGGCGCTGTGCGCACCGGCGTTGGTGATGCACGTGACAATGTTGCTGGGCCTGTTGCAGAACCTGCCGGATGCCCTGCACGGGTTGCCCCATGCCGCGCTGCGCGACTGGGGCGCGGGACTTCTTTCCTGCCTGTTTGCCGCCAGCGTACTGGCCTGGCCGATCCTGGCATGGATGACGATCGGCTGGATCCGCAATGTGCCTGTGCACCGCACCTGGGTCTGGGTCGGCACGTTCCTGGCCGTCGCATGGATGCTGCCCGTGCCGAAGTTCCTGATCTTCGCCGTGTTCGTTCTGCCGGGCATCGTGTTCGCTGTCTACCTGTGCCTGTGGCACCGCTACCCGCGGGTGCGCGATCCGTTCGGCGAGAAAGACGCTCCGGCACCGCCGGTGGTGTAGGCACATGTTCGCCGGGCATGGCCCGGCGCTACCTTGCGCAATCGCGCGTGGCCCGGCGCTGGCACCGGTGCCGGAATAATCCGGCACCGGTGATCGCATCACATCACATCAGAACCGCAGGTCCGCGCGCAGGTACCAGTAACGGCCACGCGGGATGTCGTAGGTCGAGGCGTCGTAGCCGTTCAACGAGCACGACAGGCAGATCGGCGGATCCTTGTCGAACACGTTGTTCAGGCCGGCGGTCAGCTGCAGCCCCTTCATCCAGTCGATCTTGTAGCCCACCTGCATGTCGTGGAAGGTGGTGGCCGACAGGGTATTGGTGCCGGCGGCCTGGTTGCTGCACACCGGGAACGCCACCGCGTCACCGCAGTCTTCGGTCAGTTCGGAGATATGCCGTACCGTCCAGTTCGCGCTCCAGTTGTCCAGCGTCCAGCCGATGCTGGCATTGCTGGTCCATTCCGGAATCGAGCTGTCGGCCACTTCCACACCGGGCTTCTGTGGCTGGCGCTGGCCTGCTGCGCCAGTGGCCTCATAGCGGCCGACGAAGGTGTTCTTCCAGCCCAGCTTGAACTGGCCGATCGAACTCTGCGGCAACGTCCAGAACAGGTCCACATCCCAGCCATCGGTCTTGATCGAGCCCAGGTTGGTCAGGCGGTTGTTGAAGCTGCTGACCGCACCGGTGCTGGCGCGGGTGATGCCGTCGCAGTAGACCGGGTCCAGCGTGTCCACGCACAGGTCCAGCTGGGTCTGCGCGTTGATCGCCTGGATCGCGCCATCGATGTTGTGGCGGTAGAACGTCACTTCCACGTCGAAGCGCTCCGACCACGAGGCATCATTGCCGAACCACGGGCTCCATACGAAGCCGGCGCTGAAGCTGCGTGAGCGTTCCGGATCCAGCTCGCGGTTGCCGCCGGTGGTCACCGAGATCTGCGAGTTGGCCTGCTGGAAGCCGTTGGGCACGCCCAATGCAGCGCAGTTTGCAGCGCTGCCACGCGGCGGTGTGCCACCCAGGCCGATCGAGCACGGGTCGAACAACTGCAGGTCGGCGCGCGCGGCCGAGCCGTACAGCTCGCCGATCGAAGGCGCGCGGAAGCCTTCGGCATAGGTGGTACGCAGCACGAAGTCATCGGTCACCTGCCAGCGCAGGCCGTACTTGGGCGTGAACTCGCCACCGAAGGTGGAGTAATCCGAGTAGCGGCCGGCCAGGCTCAGGTCCAGCTTCTTGCCCAGTGCCGAGTCGGCGAAGATCGGCACGCTCAGCTCCAGATACGCTTCATTGACATCGTAGGAGCCGGACGTCGGCTGTGACGGTACGCCGTTGTAGTGGCCGATCACCGTCAGCGGGTCAGGCTGGTAGGAGCCTTTGTACTTGCGGTGTTCAAGGCCGGTGGCGAAGGACACCGGGCCGGCCGGCAGGGTGAACAGATCGCTGGACAGGTTGGCGGTGAACAGGCTCAGCTCGTTCTGGCTGCGGTCGCGCACCACCGGCTGGATCCACTTCAGCATGTCCGGGGTGATCGAACCGACCCCGCCGAAGATGTTCAGCGGCACACAGCCGGGCGTGGCCGCGCACACGGCCGGATCACCCAGTGCCATGTTGACGTTGTAGATGTTGTAGCTGCCGTAGTTGGTCTGTTCGGCCTTGTTCTTGCTGTACATGCCGTTGACGTCCCAGTACCAGCTGCGGTCGGCGGCCTGGAAATTGCCGACCAGGCCGGTGGCGAAGTACGTGGTATCGACCTGCTGTTCGAACACCCGCGCGCCACCTTCCACCGGGCGACGGCCGATCAGGCTCATGTTGCCCGACGACACCAGGTCGAAGCCGAACGGGTTGTACGGGTTCAGTGCCGAGACCACGATGTTGTCGGCCAGCGGATTACCGGTCGCGCCATCAGGGCCGAAGAACAGCGGCTCCGGGCCGGCCTGGTTGGTCGACTCGCGGCGGTTGCCCAGCGCCTTGACGTACCACTGCACGTTGTCGGTGATGTCGAAGCGGAACTGACCGAACAGGCCCTTACGCTCCGACGGCGTCAGCACCATGTTGTATTCGGCGAAGTTGAAGCGGTCGGCGCTGGTGAAGCAGTGGTAATCGTCGGTGCGGTTGCAACCGGCGCTGCCGTCGTAACGTGGGCTGCCCACGCCGGTATTGGGCACGATGTCCTGCTCGGCCCCCGTGTTGGGGTCCACGAAGGCGAAGCGCCCCTGCGGAATGCCGCCGCTGCCGAAGGCCAGGCCGGTGCCGGGAATGGGAAAGCGCGACTGCTCGCGGTCCTTGGCATACACCGGGTCCTGCTTGGTCCAGCTGGCGCCCAGGAACAGGCTGTAGCGGTCGCCGCTCTTGCCCCAGGCCAGGTCCACGCCCTTCTGCGTGCCGTCGCCCTTGCCGTACTGGCCGTAGTTCATCGTTACCTGGCCACCATCGAAATCGCGGCGGGTGATGATGTTGACCACACCGGCGATCGCATCGGAGCCGTACAGCGACGACGCACCGTCTTCCAGCACTTCAATGCGCTCGACGATGGCCAGCGGAATGGTGTTGAGGTCGGTGGCCGAACCCACGCCCGACGCCGACGATTCGTTGACCCAGCGGATGCCATCCACCAGCACCAGCACACGCTTGGCGCCGAGATGACGCAGGTCCACCTGCGCAGAGCCCGCACCCACACCGCTGCCATCGGGCGGGAAACCGAAGTTGCCGGAGGAATTGAACTTGGCATTGAGCGCAGAGCCCGACCCGGTGAGCTGTTGCAGCACTTCACCGATCGAGGTCAGGCCGGTGCGTTCGATATCGGCACGGTTGAGGGTCTGGACCGGCACCTGGCCTTCCACTTCGGCCCGTTTGATGCGGGTACCGGTGACTTCCACGCGGTCCAGATCGGTGGTGGCCGACTGGGCAGCAGCACCCAGCGGTGCCAGGGCGGTCACGCACAGCGCGACGGCAACCGCCAGGGGGCGGTGGTGCAGATGATTCATTCGCTCTCTCTCCAAAGGAATGTCGGGATATGACTGCCGCGCCGCCTCCCTGCACGGCGGCAGCGTCTCCTTTGTAAACAAACGGTAAAAGGCGTGGCGTGACCACCGACACCAATTCACGCAGATTTGACGAATCTGAAAGCTGATCGCGTCAAATAGCGCCGCATTTACCGAGATGCGAGAACGACAACATCCCTTCGACCAGCGTCGGGTGGTGCCCTGCGAGACGCGCGTGCGGCCCTCCCGCAGGAAGGCCGCACGCTGCATCCATCACTGCACGAAGGCGATGCGCTCCATGCCGGTCGCCTCGGCCGCCGCGAGAATCCGCGCCATGCCCTGGTACTCGGCAGACGGGTCGGTGCTGATGCGCAGCTCCGGCAGATTGCCGGCGTGGGTGCTGGCCTGTGCCTGCAACCGTGACTGCAGATCGGCCATCGCCATCGGCTGGCCGTCCCAGCTCAGCTGGCTGGACGCATCCAGGCGCAACTCGATCGGCGGCGGCGGTTCGGGGCGTTCGACCACACGATCGGTCGCCTGCGGCAACTGCACGTTGATCGGCCGTGACAGCATCGGCGCGGTCACGATGAAGATGATCAACAGCACCAGCATGACATCCACCAGTGGCGTGACATTGATGTCTGCCAGTGGACCGCTTCTTCCTGCGCTACTGAACGCCATGTGCCGCTCCCTGCAGCAGGGCCGGTTGCCCTGAGACCGAACTTACGCCGGCCAGTGCGTGTGGCGGCAGTGCAGATCCGGTTGTCATTCAGCTGTGGTTGCCATCGGCATCCGTGCACGTCGCGCGAAACTGAATTCAGCCAGTGCCCGCTATGCTGGCGGCATGACCCGACGATCTTCGACCGCCCTGTCCCTGCTCCCGCTGGCCACCACGCTGCTGATCGGCTGCGCGAGTGCCCAGTCCCTCGATGCCCAGAACGCCCAGTTGAAGGCAGCCATCGCGGCCGCCGAACGCGGCCAGTTCGATCCCGGCCAGGCCGCTGCGCTCAGCCGCCATCCCGCCTATGGCTGGTTGGAGTTCGCCAACCTGCGCCGCAACATCGACAGCGTCGATACCGCGCAGGCGCAGGCGTTCCTCAAGCGCTACCAGGGCCAGGCCGTGGCCAACAGTTTCCGCAGCGCGTGGCTGCCCTCTGTCGCGCGCCGGCAGGACTGGCCGACGCTGCTGGCCAATTGGGTTCCCACCGACAACGTTGGCCTGCGCTGCGCACAGCTGACCGCGCGCCAGGCCACCGGCAAGGTGGATCCGCAGTGGATCGGTGAAGCCCAGGATCTGTGGCGCAAGAACGGCAAATCGCTGCCCGATGGCTGCGACGCGGTGTTCGCCGTGCTGCAGGCCCAGGGTGGCATGAGCGACGCGCTGCGCTGGGAACGCATCGATGCCGCCGCCGATGCACAGCAACCGGCGGTGATGCGTTCGGCGGCGCGTGGCCTGCCGGCCGCCGATCTGGCCCAGGCCAGCACCTATGCCGCCTTCGTCGACAAGCCCAATGCCAGCGCCCTGAACTGGCCGCGCAACGAACGCAGCCGGCGCATCGCCACTGATGGCCTGGCCAAGCTGGCCAAGGCCGACCCCGGTGCCACCGAACAGCAGCTGCCGCAGTACGCGCAGGCGCTCGGCCTCAGTGCCGAACAGCAGGCCCAGGTGCGTTACCAGATCGCGCTGTGGACGGTGGCGTCCTACCTGCCCGACTCGGCGCGTCGCTTGAATGCCGTGCCTGACTCGGCCTACGACGAGCGCCTGCACGAATGGCGCGCACGCGAAGCGATGTCGCGTGGCGATTGGCCGGCGACGCTGGCCGCGATCCGCAAGATGGGCCCGACCCAGCGCAACGATTCGCGCTGGCGCTATTTCGAAGGCCGCATGCTGGAAAAGACCGGCCAGGCGCAGCAGGCCCAGGCTTTGTTCCGCGAGGCCGCACGCGCGCCCACGTTCCACGGCTTCCTGGCCGCCGACAAGGTGCAGCAGCCCTATACGCTCTGTCCCTGGAAGCCCAACGACAGCGCGCAGGCGCAGGCCGTGGTGGCGCGCGACCCGGCCATCCAGCGCGCGATGGCGCTGTACCAGATCGACCGCGCCGGTTGGGCCGTGGCCGAATGGAACAGCGCGCTGTCGCGCTTCGATGACACCCAGCGCCGCCTGGCGGTGCGCGTGGCACAGGACAACGGCTGGTTCGACCGTGCGGTGTTCTCGCTCGGCAAGCAGCCGCAGGAACAGCGCCTGTACGATCTGCGCTTCCCGCTGCACCACGACGCCACGATCCGCCGCGAGTCGGCACGCAACGCATTGGACCCGGCCTGGGTGGCCGCTGAGATCCGTGCGGAAAGTGTGTTCAGCCCACGCGCGCGTTCGCCTGCCAACGCCATGGGCCTGATGCAGGTGCTGCCGGCCACCGGTGCCGGCGTGGCCAGGTCGATCGGCCTGACCGGCTATGGCGGTGCCGACAGCCTGTACGACCCGGACACCAACATCGCCATCGGCAGCGCCTACCTGCGGCAGCTGATGAACAAGTACGACGGCCTGCCCTATGTGACCATCGCCGCCTACAACGCCGGCCCGACCCCGACCGCACGCTGGCAGACCCAGCGCCCGGGCTTTGATCCGGACCTGTGGATCGAGACCATCAGCTACAAGGAAACGCGCGAGTACGTAGCCCGCGTGCTGGCCTTCAGCGTTATCTACGACTGGCGCCTCAACGGCGATGCCTTGCCGCTGAGCGATCGCCTGATGGGCCGTCTGGTGGACAAGCGCAAGGCCTTCACCTGTGCGGCCAACGCCGACCAGGGCGGGGATTGATCCCCCGGTGACGGTAACGCCGGGCCATTCCCGGCGCGCACCCGCTGGTACGCCCGGCTTTGGCCGGGGGGGCCAGGTGATCCTGCCCGCCAGTAGAGCTTGAATTTCG